>JANOXZ010000183.1:0-3642 GCA_031418695.1 Synechococcales cyanobacterium VAR_35_metabat_10 | reverse complement strand
CCAAATTCCATCCCCATAAACAGAGTCTTTTTGCCGGGATGGGCAATCATAAAAGCCATTAAACAACGGGTGTTGGCAAATTTTTGCCAGTCATCGCCGGGCATTTTATTCAGAATACTGCTCTTGCCATGCACCACTTCGTCGTGAGACAGCGCCAGCATAAAGTTTTCGCTGTGGTTGTACCACATGCTAAAAGTTAAATGATTTTGGTGGAACTGCCGGAACCAAGGATCCATCTCAAAATAATCCAGCATGTCATGCATCCAGCCCATGTTCCACTTCAGGTTGAAGCCCAAGCCGCCCACGTAGGTTGGCCAAGAAACCATTGGCCAAGAAGTAGATTCTTCGGCAATGCTTAAGGCTCCCGGGAAGTTACTAAAAATTAGGTGGTTGACCTGACGTAAAAAGTCCGCAGCTTCAATATTTTCGCGGCCACCATACTGGTTCTTTAACCATTCGCCATCTTCGCGGCAATAATCCAAATACAGCATCGAGGCTACTGCATCGACCCGGATACCGTCGATGTGATATTTATCGAACCAAAATACGGCGTTGGCAGTCAAAAAGTTGCGCACTTCGTTGCGGCCATAATTAAATACTAAAGTCCCCCATTCTTTATGTTCACCTTTGCGGGGGTCAGCATGTTCGTATAAATGAGAACCATCAAAGAAAGCCAAACCATGGCCATCTTTAGGAAAGTGACCGGGCACCCAGTCTACCAAGACCCCAATATTAGATTGGTGGCACTTGTCGATAAAATACATCAGGTCTTGGGGTGAACCATAGCGAGAAGTCGCTGCATAGTAGCCCGTTACCTGATAACCCCAGGAGCCATCAAAAGGATGCTCGGCTACTGGTAAAAGTTCAATATGGGTAAAACCCAATTCTTGTACATAAGGAATTAATCGATCGGCCAATTCTCGATAAGTTAAAAATCTCGCTCCCGGCTTGTTCTCTGATACAACTACGGTAGATTCTTGTGAACCATCTGGTAAGATGGCCGGAACATCGGCTCCTTCGTGTAACCAAGAACCCAAATGGCATTCATATACCGAAATTGGCTGTGCCAAGGTGTCATTGTGGCGACGACGATCGAGCCAGTCAGTATCTTGCCATTGGTAGCTGGTTAAATCAGTGACGATCGAAGCAGTTTTGGGGCGTACTTCTTGCTGAAACCCATAAGGGTCAGATTTTTCGTAGGCGTGGCCATCTTGGTTCTTTACCTCGTACTTATAGGCGGTGCCCACAGTTAAGCTAGGAATAAACAGAGTCCAAGTACCATTGCCACCCAAGGCCATCTGATGCAGGCGGCCATCCCAGTTATTAAAGTCACCCAGCACCGAAATATTGCGGGCATTTGGTGCCCACAGCGCAAAGTATACTCCAGCGACTCCGGCCTGCTCACCCAAATGAGCGCCCATTTTTTCGTAGATATGCTGGTGGTTGCCCTCTGAAAATAAATGGATATCAAATTCGGTCAAAGCTGGCGAAGGAAAAGCATAAGGGTCGTAAATTACTCTTTCTTGATCGCCTTCGGTGATTTTAAGCTGGTAATTGTTGAGTTCTTTGATTGGCAAGGTACATTCAAAAAAGTTGGGATGATGCTCTGCCGACATCGGGTATTCTTGCCGTTCTTCTGGTAATAGCAATGTCACCTTACTAGCGTTGGGTTGATAGACTCGCACTACCCAGACCTTTTGGCCGTCTAATTCAACTTGGTGCGGTCCCAGCACCTCAAAAGGATTCTGATGCTGATTACTGACAATGAGATCGATACGATCCGATGAAATGGTGAGGGACATATAGGCTACCTAATGATGGTGTGTGGAGGATGACCGAGTAAATTTCTGTTTAAATATCTTCAAGAAATTTAATCTCCAAGCTTAAATGTATCCTGGATTGGAACCTCCAGATCACTCCAGATTGTTAGGTACTAGCCATTGGAGCTATTTTAAATTGATCTGTAGGCCGAAAGTAGAGAATATCTTGCGCAGTCGCAGTAAAAAGATTAGTTCACGGGGAGTATTTTTGCGAGCGGCTAATTCTTTCGGTGGAGTTCTGCTATACGGATTGCGACCTCGATATATTTCTTCAGGTGTTGTAGGTGGGCGATCGGGCAGTTTTTCGTATCGATCGATAAAGACTAAACGTGCTACTCGATCGGCTTCCTCTTTTTCGCTGTTGGCCATCAGATCGGCATATTCTCCTGCCGCTATTACGTCACCATCTTGGGGCGATCGAGCCTCTAAAATAATCTGTGCCCGTAAGTATTCTTCTGGCAGATCATTCGCTGGGGGGAGAGCAAAAGCCGGGTTGGCAGCGAGGGAAATGAACCCTAGTCCAACTAAATTACGGAATAAAAAGGATATTAACTGCATAAATTTCACCCGAGAATATTCTCGATATCGTAGAAATGTTTGCCAATGGATGTCAATGCTATCATTTGATGATTGAGGGAAACCCGACCTACCAATTTTTAAACCCAATTTTTGAGCTATGGATACTTTCGATGCAGATCAAGCGGTGATTTCGCAGCCAAAACCAGAACAAAAAGGTGGCAAATCTCGCCGGACTTTGGATTTGTTCCGGTGGGTGGGCTTGATCGATCGACTAGAAGCCGGTGCTCGCTATTTGTTTTTGGGTATGGCAGTGATGTCTTTTGTGGCCTACGGTTACATGGTATACACCCAAGACCAGTGGCAAAGCCATCATCGTCAATTGCAAAAGCTGCGCAACCAAGAAAGTCAGCAGGCCATTATCAATGCTCGCCTGCGCAACCAAGCCGCCGAGTTAGCCGAAAAAGACAGCAGTGGCACGATTGATCCATCTCCTAGTCGGGCGGTATTTGTGCCAATCACCGATATCGCTGTCCCAATCAATAATTCAGCCAGTCGCAAACCGGCTCCCGCTACTCCAGAAATTTCCATCACGGTAGGCTACTAGGAAAAGAAATATGACTAGCCGATCTTCGGGCAAAAAATCTGGTACCAGGCAACGGGCAGGCACCGCCCAAGCCTTAACCAACCGGTTATTGATGGTGTGGGGGGTATTAGTGTTGGCCGCTTTGGGTCTCATGATTAAGCTGTTTACCATCCAAATTGTGGAAGGGGCAAACTTACAACGCATGGCCCAAAGTCGTCAGCAAACCTCCCAAAGACCTTTTGTGCCCCGGCGACCAATAGTCGATCGCTATGGCGATGTAATGGCGGCTGACCAGCCTAGTTACACGATTTTTGCCCATCCTCGGCTGTTTAAACAAGATAAAACAGCAATTAGTAAAGCAGAAACTGCCGAGGCTTTGGCACCGATTTTGCAAGTTAGCCCAGCAGCGCTGTTGGCCAAATTTGAAAAACAGGCTAGTGGCATCCGATTGGGCAATCGGCTCAGCCAAGAAGTGCGCGATCGGGTGGTGGCCTTAAAAAATGACGGGCTAGAAATTCAACAATCGATGCAAGACTACCGGCGGATTTATCCTCAAGAAGACATGGCGGCAGAGGTGTTGGGCTATGTGGACTTGAGTTATAACGCCCAAGCTGGAGTAGAACGGAGCCAACAGCATTTACTGAAGCGAGAAGTACGAGAATTTCACTTTAGTCGATCGGCTAACGGCGGAATTTTGCCAGACTATGTGACCGAAGATTT
>JANOXZ010000182.1:0-2209 GCA_031418695.1 Synechococcales cyanobacterium VAR_35_metabat_10 | reverse complement strand
CGAAAGGCTGATCTTTTGCTACCATTGTCATTCGGCGGGTGATTAGCTCAACGGTAGAGCAGTTGACTCTTAATCAATTGGTTCCGAGTTCGAATCTCGGATTACCCATATTCAAAAAGCCCCTCAGATTTCTGAGGGGCTTTGCTTTTAGCCGATATTGGCTCAAAATTAACGGAAGTTATCGGGATTTAGACGATATTGAGCCGGTACAGGCACTGGGTTACCAATGCGATTGCCGGTGCCACCATCTTGAACGGATAGATGTGGACGGAGATCTAATCCACTACCACTGCTGCGAGGCTTGTAATTAGAATTGCTACCACCACCAAATAGACCACCAAGGAAGTCACCGCCACTACCAGTGCCAGCGAAAGTGTTGACTCCAGAAGTTTGTTGGCCACTATCAGCCAAGGTCAAGTTACGGAATACCCGGTCTCTGGTAATAATTGGGTCTTGTTGAGAAGGCACTGTGAACACAATCCGGCAAGATTGATCTTTTTCGGTAGTAACACAAACCACATTGTGCTGATTTTGGATCCCAGTGCGTAGTTCTTGCAGCCCATCGGGGCGATAAGACTCGAGCCTTCTGGCGATTTCACCGCAACGACGTTGAGCATTCCAAGTCGAACCCATATCACCAGGAACTGCCCAAGGATAAGCTTCATTTTGGCGAGATTGAGGGCGATATATGACCGTTAGCTGGCCATTGACATTTTCACAAGCAAAGCGGGCTGCACCATTAGTAACCACAGTGTTTTGACCAGTGGTTTGGGTGTTGGTGCTAGTTTGAGTATTAGTGCTGCTGCCGCCAGTTTGGGTATTAGTTTGAGTTCTGGTATTAGAGTTCCCATCACCAGTCACGGTGGTTCTTTGGGAATTTGTTTGAGGTGCTCCGGGGCGGCTTTGTTGGGCTGTCTGGGTGCCGTTGGTGCGACTATCTCTTTCGATTCTCGATTCTCCCCAGGCAGCATTGGCGCTCAAAACTAGTGCTAGAGACAAACTGAGTAAAGCTATTGAATTATTCATACAACGAAAGCCCCGATGAAATAGATAAGTGGAATTAATCGATAATATAAGCTGTGATTATATGCAAGGAAACAATTAATTTTGCATTATATTCAGCAAGACTAGATTCTCTGAAAAAAGTTTCTGAAAAATGTACTGATTCAAGCTCTAGTCGCTGGAATGGCTTAACAAAGCTTTATAGTCTGTCTTATTTAACGTATACTACGGAAAAATAAGATTTTTAATTTTGAGGAGACGGTTCAGGATGTCGGAGGCCACACAGCGGCTAACTATACCCAAAGAATTTGTGGGGCCACCAGATAGCTTAAATACCAACGTGTTCATGTTTTTTGGCGCGCTGGTGCTAGTATTTTTTTCTACCATTGGTTATTGGCAGTTCGATCTGCCGGGTTGGATCTGTTTTTCATTGAATGTTTTGGCGTTGCATATGGCCGGTACCGTGATTCACGATGCTTCCCACAATGCTGCTCACCCAGACAAAATAATGAACTCAGTGATGGGGCATGGCAGTGCTCTGATGTTGGGTTTTGCATTCCCGGTGTTTACGCGGGTTCACATTCAGCATCATGCCAATGTCAATGATCCTGAGAATGATCCAGATCACTTTGTTTCGACCGGTGGTCCACTGTGGATGATCGCGGCGAGATTTTTCTATCATGAGATCTACTTTTTTCAGCGCCGTCTCTGGAAAAATTATGAGCTATTAGAATGGTTCCTTAGCCGCATGTTTGTGGCCGTGATTATTTTGCTGGCCATCCATTACGATTTCATTGGCTATATTCTGAATTACTGGTTCTCGCCAGCTTTAGTAGTGGGAATCGCTCTCGGTCTGTTTTTTGATTATCTGCCTCATCGGCCTTTTGAGGAACGCAGTCGCTGGAAAAATGCCCGGGTATATCCTAGCCCGATCATCAATATCTTGATATTTGGTCAGAATTATCATTTAGTACATCATCTCTGGCCTTCCATTCCTTGGTATAAATACCAAACGGCTTACCGCTACATGCAGCCGTTATTGGATGAAAAGGGCTGTCATCAGTCCCTGGGCTTATTGCAAGGTAAAGACATGTTGAACTTTATCTATGATTTATTTCTAGGTATTCGTTTCCACGGTCATAAGAAAACACCTGAAAGTTAAACTATTAAAGTAGCTCAGACAAAAAAGGGAAGCAATTGCTTCCCT
>JANOXZ010000181.1:0-12938 GCA_031418695.1 Synechococcales cyanobacterium VAR_35_metabat_10 | reverse complement strand
ATTTCTATTGACCCCAATACAATTTTAACATTTTTTCATTTTCGTGTCTTGGTTGTTTTTCGGACAGTTGGGGTCTTTTTTTGTTAAGTCGCACTTCTGTTCAAAGATTTACTTGGAGTCCCTACTCCTTAGCTATCCACTGCCCCTAAAGCTTTGAGGGTCTCTGTCTGTGCCTTTGTCAAGCCAGTTACACCATTGATATTCATGCCCTCATAAGGTCTTTCTACCCGCATAGTGCTCAAACATTTTCCTATTTGTTTATCCCAGATTTTGATTGTTTCATCCAAGCTGCAACTGATCAACCAGGAGTTTTTAGGATGGAAAACAATGGACACAATCATATTTTGATGACCCGTAAGCGTTTTCAGGCATTCCCCTGAAGCCAGACTCCACAGTTTTATTACTTTATCTTCACCTCCACTAGCTAGTACACAATCATCAACACTCAAGGCGATCGACCATACTGCTGCGCAATGCCCCTCCAGGACTTTTTGGCACTCACCTGTATTCATATTCCATATTTTAATTGTTGAATCTTTACTGGTACTAATGAGATTACGGCCATCAGCACTAAAAGCAATATTTCTAATGGGGCTAGTATGTCCCTCGATACTCTTAATACTCTCTGGTTGATCGGCATGGGTATTCCAAATTCGCAGCGTACCATCAATGCCTCCACTTGCTAAGGTTTGACCATCGGGACTAAATGCTATCGTATGTACTGCGCCCTGATGCTCCGTTAACACCTGGCGGCAGTTGCCGTTGATATCCCACAGTCTGATCGTGCCGTCTTCACTAGCAGTAGCCAAAGTATGGCCGTCACCACTAAAAGCGATCGACCAAATTAATAAGGTATGACCATAAAAAGTCTGGGAGCATTTTCCTGTTTCGACATCCCATAACTTGGCAGTACCATCCCAACTACCACTAAGTAAGCTCTTGCCATCAGGGCTATGTTGTAAAGATATGACCCGTCCTTTATGTCCCGCTAGGGTATGGCAACAATTACCATCATTGATATTCCATAGCCTAATATGACCATCTTCACTACCACTTGCCAGCAAAGGTGTAGATGCTGGTTGATCTGAAACATTAATGGCAGCAGGATAGGCCACAGCAGTCATTGCATTGGAATTCCCCTGCCAAGTTTTAATACAATGACCTGTTTCTGCATTCCAAAATCTGACTGTGTGGTCATCACCCCCACTGATAATCATTGTGCCATCAGGTGTGTAGGCCATTGACCAAACCGGCTTGGTATGTCCAGATAAAACGCGCAAGCATTGACCAGTATTTACTTGCCATAGCCGCAGATTGCGATCGAGACTAGCACTGGTTAAAGTTGATCCATCAGGACTAAAAGCCAAATCTAGGATCATCCCTTGATGACCAGTCAGGGTTTGCCAACATAGATCTCTATCCACATGCCAAAGTTTAACGGTGTGATCAATGCTGCCACTGGCAATAGTTTTACCATCAGCACTAAAAGTCAGTGATCGCACGCCATTGCTATGTCCACAAAAAGTGCGAAGACATTTACCTGTCTCCACATCCCAGAGTTTTAGGGTCTGGTCGGTACTGCCAGTAAGCACCATCCGACCATTGGGACTAAAGGCTACAGCCAAAATTCGGCTGTCGGTATGCCCCTGTAATTTGTGCAAAAGCTGACCATTGCGAGTATCTACCAGCTTAGCCTGTGGTTCGCTACCGCCAATTACTAGCACCTGGCCAGTCGGACTAAAAGCGATCGTATTTATTTCACTACAAAGATCTCGCAGACAGTTTAAAGACTCTCCTGTAGTGACATTCCAAAGACGAACGGTAGAATCACCACTACCACTAGCAATTTGGGTGCAATCATGATTAAAAGCCACAGAAAACACCCAACTATGATGCTGCTGGCCTACCCACAACTGCTTACCATCGGTAATTTGCCACAATCTCACTGAGCCATCGGTACCCCCAGTAACTAAAAGTTTTCCGTCAGAGCTAATATCTACGCTCAAAATGCCGCCAAAGGTTTCTTTAAAGACGGCTCCCTCCAGATCGGCATGAGTAAAATTGACTTGATGCAAATTCACTCCGCAAAAATAGGTTTGCCACAGAGCTAAGCGCGAAAAATCCCAGCCGGTTAAATCCACTCTGAGTTGACAGAGCAGATTGATCAAATTCCCCGCCGCATATCCCGGCACTGGTAATGCCGGTTTTTGTAGATCAACCAGCATCTTTTGCAACTGTTTAACAATGTGGTCGATCGTCTTAAAATGAGTAGTCAAATGGTCAATAATGGGGTCTAAAATTTGGCGGATTTGGCTTTCCCGAATGTGGTCTTTAGCCTTGGCTTTCAATAATGCATGACTTATTAATAATGATGGATCTCCATTCACGATTTCTTTGCAAACCTGCGCAATCAATCGTTCAGTGATGTATTCCATGACCACTGGTTGTTGGCTGAACAGATTATGGTGTTTTTCCAGAAAGGGTCTTCTACTCAGCGATTCTATTGCTTCTAGTAGCTCTCGCTTGGTGGTAAAAGGAGCGAGATCTGTAACTAGTTCTGCGATGGAGGTTGGTTCTTGGTTAATTGCCAACCAAAACATAATGTGCTTTTCCAGTGGTAATAACCGATTAAACTGTTCATCTAATAGTTCGCCAATGCGGCCAAAAAAGATGGTATCAGCAGCCAGAAACTCAGATATATCACCAGCAAACAATTCTTGGATGTTACTAGCTACAATTTGCAAGACTAGTGGGTTCCCAGCACAGATGGTAATCAATCGATCGAACTCATCAACTGTGCCGATAAGGGGCTTGGTTTGTACAATATTTTGAGCTGCCGAAGATTCTAAACCACTCAGAACCATCGATCGAACGGCAGCATTTGGCTGTTCTAAAGCAGCAATCTCTTTCGGTTTTTCTCTGCTGGTCAAGATCAAACAGCTTTGATGTGTGCTTTCCCCTATTTGTTTAATCAATTCACCGTAATCTTCGTAGCCAGCGCGATAGTAGCCAGCTCGTTGATTGGTAACATCTTCTGTGCTACAGGCCAGAATAGATTCCACATTGTCGAGCACAATTAAACAACGAGTGGTATGTAAATGTTCTATCAAGCAAGATATTTTTTGATTGTTGGTATGCGGTGGCTTAAACTCTGGGTCAGGGATGATGAATTTGAGGATGGTCGTTAAGGTTTCTGTCAAGGGTGGAGCTGAACGTAGCGATCGCCAGATCATATAATCAAACTGATCTTGAATTTGCTCTACCAATTTATGTGCCAGTGTAGTTTTGCCAATGCCCCCCATGCCTAATAAAGCCAGCACTTGACAGCGATCTTCAAAGACTAATTTATTTAGAAATGTTATTTCGGCACTACGTCCGTAGAAGGCAGTAATGCTGCTGATCCCTCCCCAGTCTTGGTGTTGGGGAGTCAGAGATTGTCTTTGGTGCTCTTTGGCTAGCGGCTTTGCTATTTCTGGCTGGGGTTCAATAGTTTCGCTTGCACCAAATGTGATCGATGCTGGCGCAAGATTCTCCTGCGGCAGATCTGCAATTTCCCGACCATCATTCAAGTCGAGTAAGAAGCTGATTTCTTTAAACCAATAAATATCTACTAATCGTCCATTCAGATATTTGCTAATCGTACAGCGAGCCACATCTAGCTTTTCCGCAAGATCTTGCTGCCGACCAAATTTTTGGATGGTAAGTTTCTTTACTAAATCAATACAGTCTTTACGAACTCTCCAAGAACGACTAGCTCTGGGCATCTGTCTATCTCCGTAGACCATCTGGCCACTTAACAATCTTTAATGATTTAGAGGTTAAAAAAATCATACACATACTCAGACATGATGTCTTCAGACATCCTACTGGATTGATGGTCAAAAGTTAATGCTGCTTTCCGAGTATCTGCAAATATCTTGAAAAACCATCGGTGTGCTAGAAAGAGACACTTGGAGCTGTGTTTGCGAATCCGGCTCTTTAAACATTTCAATAATGCAGGCATGTAAGCAGACATTGATAGTTTTTAATGGAAATGTGGCTAAAAGCAACACCGTTAAATTGATGTTTCGATATTTTAAGGTGAGTAACTAATATGGAAAAAAGGAACCACACTGAACAAGAATATCGATGTGATGGTTGTGGATATTCATTTCCCAACTCTGAATTGATTAAAGCTAGAATCGCTACGGGAAGTTATCGTGGTAGAAAATCGTACAATGATAGTTGGCTCTGTAGACCATGTAAAGCGAAGTATCTGACCAATGGATTTATTTCTATCATCGTCGTCATAGTAGGTGTTGTAATTGTTTTTCCGGTTTCTCTGGCTTTCTTGGTCGGTTCAAACAACAAGGTGAATAATGGCGGGAATCAACAGCCAAATAATTCATCTCAGCGGAAATAATTTAGCTCTGCTTTTTCAATCACCTGTGTCTTATGAAAAAACCTATTCAATTACTGGTCATTCCTTGTTTTGCAAGTTTTACTGTGGTTGCTTGTCAATCGCAGTTGGGAGTATCCGGCAAGTACATTTGTCGTAATCCTCCCAATAGTGGGATGACTATGGCAAGTGCTAATGGAATAACAGAAGATCTGTTTTTGAATTTTACTTCAGACGATCAAGTTACGATCAGCCTTAATCGCCGTAAATACAGTGGTGCTAAGGATGTGAACTTTCCCGACATCCCTCCTAGAGAATATAGATACACCATCGAAGATGGGAAAGTAGTTGTTTTCGGCAATGGTTTTGGAATAGTTAACACAGACTTCAAAGAAGCCTTTCTAGTCAAAAAGAATGAGCTGATTCACTATAGCGGCATATTTTTCAAAGGGAAAGAATGCAAGAAAAGTTAGTTTGCTAGCAGCATTTTCACTGATTCACCTGCAAAATTCCAAGTAAAATACGTTACTCTCAATAATTTAATTGCATACCATGAAGAACATCTTTTTAGCTCAAGCATTTATTTTCGGATTAACTGCATTCATTCCTGCTATGCCAGCCTTAGCCAAGCAGGCTTGTGTTCGTATTCAAGATGGACAAGTTATCTGTGGAGAACCAGTACCTAACAACACTCCATCAACCAATAAGCCTTCAGAACAAAAGTCGGTGCAAACTCGATCGGGAATAAGTTTCACGCTAAATGGTTGCCAGAAATCTAGAATTGGCCTGATCTGTGCGATCGCAGTCCAAAATACCACTGATTATGATAAGCGGGTGAGAATTTTCGCATATCAAAGCACCTTGATGGACAGCGAAGGCAATCAATACAAGGCTTCAAGTAATTCAACTCTCGCTCAAATAACAACGCTGCCTCCTAAATTAACAATGACCACAAAATTACTGTTCCGCCCCAGTGGTAACTTGAACAATTATATTAGAGTATTGAAAATAGGTATGGATATTGAGCAACGGTCTGGAAATGTTATTTTCCGTGATTTCGATGTTAGCTAGAGCAGTCAATATCTCACAAACCTAAGCTTCACAGATCAGTCGCAGACGAACAGCACTACTTAGTTCCAGAGATGTCCCAGCCATCTGTGACAACATAAACATCATCTGCTCAGGGCGCAGCATTGTCCCGTCATTACGACAGCTTCCGATGTACCGAATCTCGGCAGATTGAGCCTTAACATTCAACAGCTCCAGCTCAAACAGCCGCTCCCGCAGATTTACTTCGCGTTCCTTGCCAGACTTGGTGGTTTGAGTTTGCATAATTTCAGTGGCGGCTAAAACTGCGCCGATCGACCTTAACCAATCAACCTCAGTTTCGGCTTGGATTTTGAGGCGATACTCGGCTCGCTCTAGTACCTGAGTAGCCACCGGCTGCGACAGAGGCATTTCCACGATCGAGTAAATCGGCAAATCATCATTCAACTGCGCCGTTAACCGCTGCTGAAACTCGGCAAGCTCCATCTGTTCACGCAGCTCAAACTCAATGATCTCGCCATTACTGGTGTAACCCAGTGACAAAGCATTGGCAGCCATAATTCGGGGAGCCGGATGAAAACCACCCGAAAAAGCGATCGGCAGCGCAGCGCGACGCACCGCCCGATCGAACAACCGCATCAAGTCTAAATGTCCCACCAAGCGCATATCTCCCAACTTGCCAAAAGTCAGACGGAGTCGCTGCACCTTGGTAGTATCCACCTGAAAATGCCCCAGAAAATCTGGAATCGGCGGTGCCGCTACCACTACATTATGACCAAAATCGGTGCCGCAAACCCCACAATGACTACAGCCTTCAAACGAACAATCTGGGACTATCGCTGCTTCTAAAGCCCGTTTTAGATCTTCTTGTAACCACTGCTTGGAAACCCCAGAATCTAAATGATCCCAAGGGAGCGGCGCGTTCAAGATATCTGGATTTTCCACACCCCATTCACCGCTATCGACCTGGCGGTATTTACCGCTCAGACCCGCTGCCTTAATAGACTGTTGCCAAGCACTAAAAGCTCTATCCAAACTCTCCCACCAAGAATCCATCCCGGCACCTAGTTCCCAGGCTTGGCGAATTACGGGAGCTAAAGATCGATCGCCCCTGCCCACAAAATCTTCCATCGCAGAAATTCGGACATCGGTGTAGTTAACTTTCAGTCCTCGGAATTGACTTAGTTCGTTGCGCAACAAAGCCTGCTTCCGCTTGAATTCTGTCGTAGAAACCGAGTGCCACTGAAACGGCGTATGAGGCTTGGGCGTAAAGTTAGAGATGGTTAAATTAAAATTCATCCCCTTGCGCTTCTGACCCTGACATTCACGCTGTAACCAGCGCACCGTATCGGCAATGCCGATCACATCTTCATCGGTTTCACCGGGTAAACCGATCATGAAATATAGTTTTACTTTGCTCCACCCCTGTTCCCAAGCAGTTTTGATTCCCCGCAATAGTTCTTCGTTAGTCAAACCTTTATTGATAATATCCCGTAGCCGCTGAGTCCCGGCCTCTGGGGCAAAGGTCAAACTGCCTTGACGCATTCCGCCCACAATATGAGCGATGTTTTCGTCAAATCGATCGACTCTTTGACTGGGCAAAGACAGGGTAATATTTTCATCCTTCAAGCGATTTTTGATTTCCACACCTACCGCTGGTAGTGCCAAATAATCAGAGCAGCTCAAAGATAGCAACGAGAATTCATCGTAGCCAGTAGATCTCATGCCTTTTTCGATCGCTTCCACCACTGCTTCTGGCTCTACATCTCGCGCTGGTCTGGTGAGCATCCCCGGCTGACAGAAGCGACAGCCCCGGGTGCAGCCCCGCCGAATTTCTACTACTAGTCGATCGTGGACAGTTTCAATAAAAGGCACAATGCCGATCGAGTAAGCCGGAATTGGTGTCGCTACCCGCCGCAAAATTAGCTTAGGCACGTCTGGACGACTGGGCACCACCAAGCCATCGGGCTGTTGATGATAAAACTGCGGCACATAGACTCCAGGAATTTGGGCTAGGTCTAGCAGTAGTTCTTCCCGACTCAAATCAGCCAACTTACCTTCTTCTAATACCAAACCCATTTCTGGCAACAGCTCCTCGCCGTCACCCATCACAATTAAGTCAAAAAAGTCGGCGTAGGGTTCGGGGTTAGAAGTGGCTGTCTGGCCACCAGCAAAGATTAAAGGGTACTCACCAGACTGACGTTCTGCCCAAGTTAAAGGGATCTTGGCCAAGTCCAGCATTTCTAAAATATTGGTTGCGCCCAACTCGTAGCTGAGACTGAAGCCCAAGATATCAAAGTCAGTGAGGGGGCGACGAGATTCTAGGGCAAAGAGGGGAGTATTGGTAGCTCGCAGTTTGGCAGAAAATTCTGGGGCAGGGAGGTATGCTCGATCGCACAGTTGGCGCGGCTGAACGTTGATGATGCTGTAAAGAATAATGTGGCCGAGATTGGAAGAACCAACTTCGTAGACCTCTGGGTAAGTCAAGGCCCAGCGTACAGTGGTGGTATCCCAAGGTTTGTGTACGGCTCCGCGCTCGTTGCCTAGGTAACGAGCGGGTTTGTTTATTTCGGGGGTCAACAAAGAGTCGATGGCAATCATGAGAATTCATCCTCCACAGCGGCATTCCCTATGGTAACGCAAGGATGAATTTCACGGACTGCAAGCTACCAAACTCTTAACTTGCCAAGGTTGATGTTGCTGCCGATCGAGCTAGTATTTTTTTGTCCAGTCACTCGCACTTTAATAGTATGGAAGCCAGTACCCAACTGATCAAGATTGTAGATCAGTGCATTAATTTTGGTTCTATTGCTAAAAAGATCAACTTCAATTTCATTGCCACCATCAATACTAATAGCTGCAATACCCTCATTTTTACCCTTGGCACCAAAAAGTCGTAAATTATCGCCCCAGAAAGTTACTTCATAGGTAGCATTTAGTTCATTAGAATTATAGTTACTATTTACTGCACCTAGAGTTGATGTGTTGTTCCAAGAGCCATTATATCTAATATGATTCAAGCCAGTACCTGAGTTAATATCTGCACTCTGGATTGTTGTATTGGTGATGCCCACAATCGGCTTAATTTGGTCATAGAGTAATCCAGCCAATTGTTTATGACGTTCGATCGTCGGATGAACTCCATCTTTGGAACGATCTGGATTATATATTCCGTTTAATCCTAGGGCACCCTCAGCTCCCAAACTCAAAAAATGAACCTTTTGATCGGTAACACGAGTAGTTTGATAATCTCTAATACCCTGTTCTAGCTGAGCATTTTTGGTTTGATTAAACGGCGCAACCACAAAAATTTCGGCATTGGGGATGATTTGTCTTGCCTGTGTGAGCCAAGTACTCACCTTATTGGTGATATCGAAGGCTCCATCATTAGTACCCAAATTAATGAATACATAGTCTGGTTGCTGCTGCTGAAAATCTCGTTGTACTGTGCTAGCACCGTTATATCGTAACCAAGTATCCGAAATTGTAGGATTGCCGGTAGCTGTGATGGGTTGCGTCCAGCCCGCTCCACACCAACTAACTTGACCATAATCTACATGCAACAATTCACCCAACTGAGCAGCATAAGTTTTATATGCAATGCTATTGCGGGTGTCGCCGGTAACTGTTGAGGGTCGATCGGGTGTGTTTGGATCAAAATACTCGGCATAGCCCTCGGTGAGACTATCACCTAAAAATAGAGCAGTTTTACTGCGGGCAAAAGTGTTGGTTAAAAATCCGCTACCACCATTAACTTCTACTCCAGTTACTCTCCAATGCTCGGCATCGGTCAACCAGTCTTGCTGCTTCACAGCAGTCACAGCAGGATTGTTTCCATCATATAATTCCCGTCGCCGGAAATAGACTGTAACTTCGTGGTTGCCAGGGTTACCATCAAATAATTTAACCTGACCATTAGTGATATTTTTGAGCCAAAGTTGATCGGTTGTTTGTTTACCATCCACATATACATCTAGTAAAGGAAAAGATGTTTGGCTACTGGTATCGACATCCAGAATAGCTTGGGCACCATTAAATTTGAACTTTAGGTAAGCTCCCGCATCACTGGTTTGTACTCCATTATCTACTGGCATCCAGTTATAAGGCGAAAACAGCAGCGATTTATCGTTGGTATTGGCAAGATATGAGTTGGTATTTTGAAGACTGAATTTGTTACTAGATGGCGCGAGGAGAGGATCCAAAACAACACTACTAGTAGTAACTCCAGTAATATCTGAAATTGAAGGAGCGGACGAATTGCTTGCTGCTTTTGCCCCAGCAGTCAATTTGTTAAAGGTTTGACCGGCAGCGGATGCTCCTAAGCTATTTGTTGGGAAGATGCCATTATTAGCCAGTGGCAACGCTTTGATAGTTTCGTTTTCAACCAGTTTCAGTGGCTGATTGACACTAACTGAAATATTATTAGCAGAAATTAATGGCAGTGCTGAGCTAGAACCGTTAAACAATATGGCAGGAGCAGGAAGCAGGCTGTCAGAAGCAGATGCAGTTAAGGTGTCAGGCATTGTTTTACTTGAAATGAAGATGTAAGAAAATATCTGTTTACACTTACTATTTCTTTCTATGCTAATTATGATTTAAATCCGAGCAAATCGTGATCCAGATCACACCTAGTGGCCGAATAAAATAATGTTAAATGCTTAGTAATTTTAGTGGATTTTCATAACAAAGAACATCCGCCAAAACAATTACTTTAAGGACTAATGGTCTCCATTAATCCGGTCACACCAACGGCCTTTATGAAGTGTCTCTGAAAAAGAATCGAGTAACAAAAAATCAACTAAGAAAAAGATGTCTGGATTGATTATCTTTGGGCTGTAAATAAAACTATCGGATATCTGCTTGCATCTAGAACGCTCCACAGGTAATATGGAAGACTGTGCTCAAACACCCTAGTAGAAATTATGGCAGCTCCTAAGAAGAAAACCTCTAAGTCAAAGCGCGACAGTCGCAAGGCCACCTGGGTACGCAAAGCTGCTGTGCAAGCAGAACGCGCCCTGTCTTTAGGCAAAGCAGTATTGAGTGGCAAGTCCACTAGCTTCGTCTACATCGCTAAAACTGACGACGAAACCGAAGAATAATCATTGGCAGAAATGTCTTGGTTGCTGGCCTGCCTCCCCGATAGCTTCGCTTGCACCGCAGGTGATCGGAGAAGCGGGCTATTTTAGCGTACTGGGGTTTGCCGGAATCGGAATTGTGGCTGTTTTCACCGGCAAAACTCCCCGAGTTTTATTAATTGCTTCTTCCAAACCGGGATGATCGATTTGGGGCTTCAATAAATCCATTGCTAGTCCTGGAATTGGTGAATCGCTCACGTAGTATTCCGTTACCTTGTTTTTCTTCACTCGCACCTGCCAAGGGGCATTTTGCTCTCCTTGAGAGCGAGAACTAAATACCACCTCCCGATCGGGGGTTTTCACTCGAATCACCACCCGAGGAAAATCATCCCGGCGCACCATTTTGGGCTTGTATTTTCGGGACACCACCAAAGGTGATTGTGCCAACTTATCTAAAAACTGCTGAGTGAGTGCCGCTGGCACCACAATCTTTTTGCTGTACTGCTGATGAATGTTGTAGCCGCCATAGCCGCCGATCGCAAAATGTCCGTCGCCAGCTAGAGCAGTATTTTCTAGCTTAAAACGATAATGACGGACGATCGGGGTGATATCTGAATAACCATTCCAGTCATTTTCAATTTCTACAGTCGTAGCATTGCTTAGGCTTCCCACCGGTCCACTGGGTTTGCCTTCTGGGGGGCGATTATTATTACTCATTTTCACTGCAACACCAGACAGGTTACAGCCTGACAACAACAAAGGTAGTAAAAAAACAACAAAAATTTTGGACATAGACAAGCGGGTGTCAGCAACTATTCCCATATTAACTTCCTGGGGTGATTCAAGCTATTTTCTACTACCAACGGAATTTTGCCAATTCCACTGATTTATTAACATGGGTTAGAAATCAAAATAAATGTAAGGAGAACCCTGACCAGGCAACACCAGCATCCACACCAAATAGAAAGCCACCGGAATCAAAAACAGCTTTGCACCCCAGCCCAGCTCTAGCTTTAATACTCGCCGCCAATAATAGATACCGCCTGTTGCCAAGCTCAAAGCCAGCAAGCAAGCCAAAATCTGGCCATTGTCCAACTTCACTCCCGACTCGATTAACTTGCCTGCAAACTGAGCATCAGCAGGCTTGCCCCACAGATTTTGCAATACCAAGGTCGAGTTAGCCAGCTTAGGCAACCGGAAAAACAGCCAAGCCATAAATACAAAGGGCTGAGTCAATAACCAACCCAAGAACTTGCCCGATCGGCTTTCCCAAAAAGCCTGCACTGCGGAATTCTTCGCCGAGAAATGGGCAGTCAATCGATGAATCACTAAGGCCAACCCATGCACAATCCCCCAGACCAAGAAACCCCAGTCGGCACCGTGCCAAATGCCAGCGATCACCATGATGGCCAACAAGTTGAAACAAGTACGCTTTAGCCCCTCATGAGAACCCCCTAATGGAAAATAGATATAGTGACGCAACCAATCACCCAGGGTCATGTGCCAGCGCCGCCAAAAATCGGCAATGTTGGTGCTGAAATAAGGGAAATTAAAATTCTCAGGCAGCCTAATGCCAAAAAACAGCGAAGTGCCTCGGGCAATATCTACATAACCGCTAAAATCAAAATAGAGCTGCCAACCATAAGCAAACAGCGCCAGCCATAAATCGAGGCTGCCTGACCGCTCCAGGTTATTCGGATCCCACACCAGGTTGACGTAGGTACCTAAACCATCGGCAATCCAAGTCTTTTTCACCGCCCCACAAGCGATCGACCACACTCCCTCTACGATGATTTCGATCGTCGGAAATTTTAAGGCATTGAGCTGAGGTGAAAACTCGTGATAGTGGGTGATTGGTCCAGAGATTAATTTAGGGAAGAAAGCCTTATAGGCAGCATATTTCAGCAGATTTCCAGTGGCTGGACTGCCTTTGTAAACATCCACTAGGTAGGCGATCGATTCAAAAGTCAGAAAAGAAATCCCCAGCGGCGGCAAAATATTGCTGCGATACCAAGTAGCTCCTATCTCTAAGGCCGGAAAACCCAAGCCTGCAAAGGTAGTCAATAGAAATGGAATGTACTTAGAACCCAGCAACAGCAGCACATTAAAGGCTACTCCCAAAATCACTACCCGCTTGCGCTCGGCCTTATTACGGGGCAAAAATGGTATTTCACCCTGCTCTCGCAAATTATTGCGCGCCGATCGATATTCAATGATCTGGCTTTCGAGCAGCAGCTTGCCAATCCAAAAATTCACAAAAATAATCGTTCCCAGCACGCTCAGATTGAGCATTAGCAGCAAGGGCGGGCGATCTTTATAAAACAGGGCATAGAACAGCAGGCTAGAGAGCACGATCGTCCACAGCTTACTCTGCTGGCGATCGGTACGCCAGTAGAAAAACAAGGTGCCCGCTAAAAATAGGGCATAGAGCAGCGAGA
>JANOXZ010000180.1:0-25488 GCA_031418695.1 Synechococcales cyanobacterium VAR_35_metabat_10 | reverse complement strand
AACTTTTGAGTTCATGCTCGGTGCAAAGTATTGGCATAATAGTGTTGGGAATGATGGCGGGTCTTTTGTCCGAACCGTCATTATCCTTTTTTTTACATCGTGTTCATCCCTTTTCAGCCTGGATTTTGTCCAAAGTCCAATGATAACGCTCAACGACTTTTTGTGGTGGAACATCATGGCCACCCGCACTTACTCGATCGGCAACCCGCAAAACATTGTAGCGAGGATCAACTGTAGAAACATAATAAATTTCCACTACATATCCTAGATCTTTGGCTTGCTGTAGTTGAATAAGTTTTGATGGATGGCTCATCACTGTCTCGAAAGCAAATGATTGCCTTTGAGCGACCCAGCCCAATCGCTTTTGCTCGACCATCCTAGCAGCTTGATAGGATTGAGCCATTGGATCACCAGCTAAGGTCTTAGCGATCTCATCAGCATTGGCATAGTTATCTGGAAAGTCGGGTAAGCCTTGAAATCTGGTAGTGATGGTTGATTTACCAGATCCATTGGGTCCAGCAAACATTACAATCTTTGGTGCTGGCATTCTTAAACCTGAATATGTTCAATGCGCCCATCAGGATATTTGTAATAGGGATTTCCATTATTCCAAATGCTAATTGGTAATCCCCTGGCCTGCTTTTGGGCTATTGCTCTGGCCACTGCTTCCTGGGAAATGATATCAACCTCTGCATCTTGTAACCCCATAAAGTTGGATGACTCTTCTTCTAATGATGGAGCGGAAGGACTGATTAACATTTCATTTACAGTAGTCATAGCTTTTGCCCCATCCTTCAAAATGTTGGTATTGGCTGATTTCAAGCAACTTTATTGTAACACGAGCTGATAAATGACTGCCCCAGCTCTAGACATCAACATCAACATCAACAACTAATCAACACTGCCTACCCAGTCACCAACAGCCTAGCCACATTCAAAGCATCCATCTTCTAGAGAATCTGGCAAGATCGAGTATTTTGTCGGATGACCGAGCTAGGAGAGTTAGCGAAAATTGTGGTGAAATCATCCATCCCTGCAAACTCTTGAGTACTTACCTGCAAATCGATCGGCCTTACTGGCTAGCCTGGGCACAAATTTATGGTGTGGGAGCAATTACCATCCATCGCTTGCACGAACACTTTGGCGACTTGGCCAGTGCTTGGTACGCCACTCCTGCGGAGTTGTTAGAAGTTGAGGGTCTGGGGAATATTGGCATAGAGAAAATTTGTGATGCCCGGAAATCGATCGAACCAGAAGAATTTATTGAGCAACACCTAGAGCGCAACCCGCATTTTTGGACACCAGCAGACCCGGCTTATCCCCAGTTATTGCTAGAAACAGCCACGGCTCCGCCAGTTTTGTATTATCGCGGCTTGGTTGATAAAGCTGAGAACCTTGGGCATCAATTAACCATTGGCATTGTGGGAACTCGGGAAATCACTAGTTACGGTAGAAAGTGGACACAAAAAATTAGTGTGGCTTTGGCTGAGCAAGGCTACAGCATTATCTCAGGTCTTGCCGAGGGTGTAGACACCGAGGCGCACCATGGATGTTTGGCTGTTGGTGGACGCACGGTAGCCGTGGTAGGTACAGGTTTAGATATAGTCTATCCAGCTCGGAACCAGGCATTGGCTGAAAAGATTTGGGAAGAAGGTTTGATGGTGAGTGAGTATCCAGCGGGTACTCGCCCCGATCGAGGACATTTCCCGGCTCGTAACCGCATTATTGCTGGTTTGAGTCGAGCAGTGCTGGTGATGGAGGCTCCCAAAAAATCTGGCGCACTGATTACAGCTCACTTAGCCAATGAGTTTTGTCGAGATGTGTATATTTTACCTGGAGGCTTAGATAATCCGCAGTCGATCGGCTGTTTGGGCTTGCTCGATCGGGGTGCCCAGTTGATTATGAGCACGGAGCAGTTGCTGACTAATTTGCAGGCTTTACGACCAGTAGAAATGCCCCCAGCACCGGCACCAGTGCAGCAGACCATGCTGCCATTATTTTTACCTCAGCCAGTAGCACTACCATTATTGGCTCCTCATCTAGCCAAGATTTTGGCAGTGGTAGATCGATCGCCAATTTCCTTTGATGCCATTGTTTCTCAGACTGCAATCCCTAGCTCCGAGGTATCTAGCGGATTGTTGGAACTGGAGTTGGAAAATTTGGTGACACAATTACCTGGAATGCAATATCAACGGATTTAATGATCAGATCAATGCTACATGACAAAAACCGCCCAGTAAGGCGGTTTCAAAATTAAATGTATGATTGCAAAAACTAATTTTTAGATACGACCACGAAGCATCATGGCCATTTCGTTTGGTGTAGGTGATAGTTCCATCGCTACTTCTTCCGAAATTCGACCTTCTTGGTATAGGTTGTAAAGTGATTTATTCATAGTGATCATGCCATCAAACTCACCATCGATCATTAGCTCGCTGATTTCGTCGTATTTGCCATCGCGAATATAGTCCTTAACAGTTTCAGTGTTGATCAAAATATCGTGGAAGGCCGCACGTTTACCATCACTGGTACGACATAGACCCTGAGCGATAATGCCCACTAAAGATTCGGCGATCGCTACCCGCATAGCAATTTGTTCTTCGGCATCGTACAGACCCAAAATACGTTCGATCGTCTTTACAGCACTATTAGTGTGCAAAGTACCCATAACTAAGTGACCAGTTTGAGCTGCTTTGAGCGCAGTGTTTACGGTTTCTCGATCGCGCATTTCTCCAATCAAAATTACGTCAGGGTCTTCCCGCAGGGCGGCTTTCAACGCCGTATCAAACTTCAGAGTATTAGTCCCAACTTCGCGGTGTTTAATCAAAGCCCGTTGGCTCTTGTGGATAAACTCAATCGGGTCTTCGATCGTAATAATGTGGCGAGGCATTTCTTGGTTCATATAGTCCACCATGGCAGCCATAGTGGTGGATTTACCAGAACCGGTAGGCCCTGTCACCAAAATCAGACCCTTATGCTGATGGCAGACTGTCTGGAAAATTTGGGGCAAGCGCAGTTGTTCAATGGTCATGATGTGCATCGGAATTAACCGCATTACCATCGAAGGGCCATGGAGAGTATCAAATACATTGATCCGCACTCGGGCAAAGTCATACTGTTTAGCACCATCAAAATCGAGAGTTTTGTCGAATTTGGCGATTTCCTCTGGGGTCAGTACTTCATTGAGCCAGTACTGGAAAGTCATCATATCGGTTTCAGGCAAATCGGTAGTCTCGATTTCTCCCCGGTTCCGAAAGCGGGGTACTTCGCCTACTCCCACATGCACATCCGAAAACCCTTTTTGAAAGGCTTCCATAATCAGCGATTCCAGGGTGGGCTGGCCTTGGGACAAACTGACGGTGATACCACCACCATCGTCTCGGCCACCTTTGAACGAAGGCACCTCCATGGTGTCTAAGGTTTCGAGGAAGGCGGAGGTGTTGCCGTGGTGGTTGTGAGCCGAAGGTAATGGTGGTGGGGTAGGCATGGACAAAATTCCCAATTTTCAGTGTTGATCTCAAAGTACCCAGGATCGATCGCTCTGCAAACACTGGGGCGATTAAGAGAGTTACCATATCTGATCCTGATTGTTCCTTGCCACATTATTTGCTAGTATTTACCTTGTCATTATGTCCTACTGGGTTAATCTGACTTACTTGCTTCAAGTATGAGTGATGTTCACGGGGCTTACGATATTAAGCAATTATTGTCCTGATCTCCATTAATCACTTACTTGATTAGTAATCATCTATGTTATGGAGATAGGTATGCTTGTGCTAAATAAGTGTATATTCGAGAGCTAGTAGCTGATTTTCGGCTTCATATTTAAAAACGTTAGTCAAGAGCCTAGATTCTGTGAAACTTGCATATCAAAAGCCATCAGGGCAATATTATCTCGGTAAGTGCGAGGATGTTTTGATGAATAAGAAGCTGGAGAACATTCGAGGAAAGGTAAACTTAATTCTTACCTCACCACCTTTTCCATTGAACAAAAAAAAGAGTTATGGAAATATGACAGGTGATGTGTATTTGAAGTGGTTTACCAGTCTAGCTCCACTCTTTGCTGAAATGTTGACAGATGATGGATCAATTGTCATTGAATTGGGGAATGCATGGGAGCCACAACGTCCAGTACAGTCACTCTTGCCGCTGCAATCTTTGCTAGCATTCGTATCCCATGAAGAATCTAATCTACGTCTTATTCAACAGTTTGCTTGCTATAATCCCTCTCGTTTGCCTTCTCCCGCTCAGTGGGTAACAATTGAGAAAATTCGGTCTGTAGACAGTTATACAAATGTTTGGTGGATGGCAAAAAGCGATTTTCCAAAAGCGAACAACTCAAAGCCAGCGGTACTTCGCCCGTACAGCAAAAGTATGAAAAAGCTTTTGGAATCTGGTAAGTTCAACTCAGGGGCAAGACCTTCACAGCATAATATCAGTGAGGAAGGGTTTCTGAATGATAGAGGAGGATCAACTTCACATAATTTTATTGAACTAGAGAGTCTCACACCTGGTCGTGAGCCTCGTCTTCCCAATGCTTTTTCTATGTCGAATACAGTGTCTAACGATTTTTTTAGTCGTGAATGCAGAGAGAAAGATATTAAACCCCATCCTGCACGAATGCAGGTTGGATTAGCTAGATTTTTCATCGAATATCTTACAGATCCTGGAGATCTAGTGTTGGATCCGTTTGGAGGGAGCAATACAACTGGTTATGCAGCAGCTCTTTGTGATCGTAAATGGCTGACAATTGAAGAAAAGAATGATTATGTGGAACAATCGAAGATCCGATTTGAAGATCCTGCGCTAAAGTTATAAATGTTAGATTCTACTTCCTTAGGAAATTATGGGTATCAGCAACCGTATCACTCAACCAAAACTTTTTGACCGAACACCGGAAGGAGACTGGTCAACAGGCCATTTTGTTGGTCGGCCTTTTCGTCTCAGCTATAGTAAGGCTGAGATTTTGGTTACTGATTCCTGGAAAGAGAAAGCAAAAGGGATTCCCCAAGGCTGTTTCTTACTTGCATATTATGATAATGAGATGGATGACAATTCAAATGCTGAAGCAATGTTGCTAAGAGTTCTCCAGCCGACAAAATTGCCGACAGATCAGGATGTAATTAGTAGCATGGTTGAGTATTATAAAGATGGTCTACAAACTGGTTCAACCAGCCGATCTCAATTAGATACTTTTACACGATACGAATTTTCTTTTAGCGGTTTAGAATGTTCAGTTCTAGGATCTTTCTACTTGGATAAAAATGAGAAATTACGTTTTGGAGCTGACCTGGAAAATTTTTACAGTGCCCACCATTATAAGGTAATCAAGCCATCTGCTGATATCTTAAAATTTATTGTTAACTATCGTGAAAATTCATCTCCAGGTAGTGCAGGAGATGTAACTGTTGGCAAAGTCCGATACAGCTCTAGTCAACGTTTTCAGCAGCAAGAAGAAGATGTTCCAGTCTATGTTCAAGCACCTGATTTTGCGGGTAAAAGAACGGCTTTATTTGGAATGACTCGCACTGGTAAATCTAACACTGTCAAAACTGTTATTCAAGCTTGTGTCAAAATGAGCAGTGAAGCTACTCATGAATTAGATACAACAAAAGAAACGCCTGAAGAGGTTTTGAAAGCATGGACAGATAGTAACTCACCAAAATATCCGATTGGACAAATAATTTTTGATATTAATGGTGAATATGCTAATCCAAATTTGCAAGATGCGGGGACTGCTATCTTTGACTTGTATGAAGATCAAACCATTCGATATTCTACTATTGCCAAAAATGGATTTAAAGAGATGAAAGTTAATTTTTATAGAGAAATAGAAACGGGATTCGAGTTGATTTGTGCATATCCTTCTATCTCATCTGATGCAACTCGTTTTCTTTCAAACTTCAAAGCTGTAAGCTTATTAAAACCTGAGAATTATGGCTCTGACAGATCGGCTAGTGAACGTCATGATAGACGCATAGCCGCTTACTTATGTTGTTTGCATCGTGCTGGTTTTCCTAGCCCACTAAATTTTAAAGTTAAATTTATAGCTAATCAAGCAGTTCGTGAAGCTGTCAACTCAAAAGTTGATCCGAAGGATGGAATGACGCTAGATGATGCAGCTAATTGGTGGGAAAAATTATGGGAAATATACGATACAGAACAGTGTTTTATAGATTACAAAAGACAGAAAGATAAAGAGTGGGCAGATGATGATTTGAAGTCAATGTTGGTTATGTTAACTAGAAAAATAAAATCTGGAGGAACCCCCAATTGTTCAGGCTTTCGTGTTTTGAAGGGTGTAAAGGATCAACATACGATAGCTATACAAGATCCCTTTGACGAAGATATTCTTAGCCATCTTCGTAAAGGCAAAATAGTAATCGTAGATTTATCATTAGGAGAAGAAGGTATTCAGAAAATGTTTACAGAAAGGATCACACGTAAGATTTTTCAGAATTCACTTGCACGTTTTGTTGAAACCAAGCCTAATAACTTTATCCAATTTTATTTTGAGGAAGCTCATAATTTATTTCCAAAAAAAGATGATAAAGACTTGTCACAAATTTATAATCGTCTTGCAAAAGAAGGTGCGAAACTAAATCTAGGCTTAATCTATGCTACTCAGGAGGTAAGCTCAATAAGTAGTAATATCTTGAAAGCTACTCAAAATTGGTTTATTTCACACTTAAATAATGAAGATGAAACAAGAGAACTTCGTAAGTATTATGATTTCAGTGATTTTACGGAAAGCCTTGTTAGATTCAGTCAAGATACAGACAAAGGTTTTGTGAGAATGAAAACTTATAGCAACTCATTTGTTATCCCTGTTCAAATCAATCGTTTCCCCATGAAGATGTCTTGAGGATAAGATCCTAATAGGTGTCAATTGAAACTTCATTTGGCATCCATTAATTCTTTATTTGCCATTTGTTTTTGGACGAAATCCAAGAATTTATCAGCATCAGCTTTTACTAAATATTTATGATACCAAGGTGATTTCGTGGGATACTCAAGTCGCAATAATCGTCGGCCTTTCGAGGGAGCTAGTAAATCATCACATCAACATATCATTAATGATCCTGAAGTGATAAAATTAATGGATCGTATCTATAAGCCCATAAAAGATCAATGTGTTAATGTAAATGATCTCACTATTAATTTTGAGCCGTTAATAAAAAATCCTATTGAGTATATAGTCGCAGTAGATGGCGGCTATGCAGAGACGATACTTGACAAAGATTTTCCTTCTCGTACTTTGCATTTTATGCAATTTGGTGCTTTGTTTTTTGAAAAAAAAGAACTTGACTCTCTCAATGCTTCACCTTTCATTGCACCGGAGGATATGGCGAAGCTAAAAAACATTGAACGTCTTAAATTAGCTTTGCCAACAAAAAATGTTTGCTTTAAAGATCAACCAAATTTAAAATCTACTGTACTTACAGCTATTTACGAGTTTTTTAAAACGAGTACTTTAGATGAAGGCACTACTCTAATTGACACACTAGCTTGGTTTATCTTTAGAAAATACAAATCACCTAATCAACGTATTGAATCAGACGAAAATTATGATTTAACTACTAATCCACACAGTCCTGACCGTAATCCAGTCACTTTAAGCATGAAGAGTATGGATACAGATTTTACATTTTCTTGCCCTGAAACAGGAGGTAGAATCTATTTAACAGATGTTTTTCGGCTTCATGAAATCATTGAAGAAGAAAGTGGTGCTGGCGGAATTATTGGCTATTTAACTAATGTGATCGAGCATTTAATTATTATTCATATAATTAGACATCTTCTGAATAGTCAACCAGATATGTTGAAACGTGTATTTTTTATAAAGGATGGTTCAGCAGGCTTTTTTGGTCAGACAGCAAGACTCCATAAGCCAATGCTCGATCTTGTAACCTGGATTTTAGATAAACATAATATATTTCTATCGGCATTAGAAAAAAGCGGCGCTTTCGTTGAACATGCCCAAGCAATTCAGCCAATACTAAGTAATGGTAATGCAGTTATTCTTACAGATGAATATATTTACCAATATATTTTACCTCGTCCTGAAGATCCAACAAGACCTTATGCCTCTACAAGTAATTATGGGCACAAAGTAATTTTCAAAACTCGTAGAGGGCAAATGCATGTTTTATCAATTCCATCGCGTGGCCTGAAGAAAACACCTTTACCAGAGGATTTACCGAATTTGCAAGTTATTTTGGCAAATGTTGAAGCACTGCATTGTGATATGTATGATTCAGCGCTATTCCCTGTGGCATTAGTGAATAAATTAGTAAGCCTATCTGCTCATCCTAGTCAAAGAATTTTACAAAAATTTGCTAGTCAATCAATTTCCTGAATCTGATTAAAGTATTATATTAGTAATATGTAAAGCAGGGCATCTTAGAGCAGTCGGTGCAAGATAATTGGGCTTTATATTTAGATCTAGTCCACTGTCTCACTTGATATTATTATCCATATCTACGAAGATAAGGTTAGATGATTGACTCTAATTGAGATCAATCTTAAAATAAGAACAGTAGACTAATCTTATTTAAAAATGCTGGAAATTTCCCGTAACGAGATAAAGTCCCGGCTGGGCTTTGATAACCCTTGGTGGCAAGAAGGTGTAACCGTGGAGCGGCGTTTTCGAGAAATGCCTCGACGTTCCTATTTTGAGCCATTTTTTCGGTTGGCAACCGATCGCACTATCAATCGAGCCGTCGTACTGATGGGTCCGCGTCGAGTCGGTAAAACTGTGATGGTGTTTCAGGCTATCCAAAAACTGATTGAAACTGGTATTCCTGGCACCTCAATTTTGTACTTATCACTAGAAACCCCGATTTATACTGGGTTGAGCTTAGAACAAATCCTGCACCTGTTCCAAGAACATAATGACCACCAGCGAGATGATTATTTATTAATTTGGTTTGATGAAATTCAGTACCTCAAGAACTGGGAAGTCCACCTCAAATCCTTAGTTGATTCCTATCCACACTATAAATTTATCGCTACTGGCTCGGCTGCTGCTGCGCTCCGACTAAAAAGCCAAGAGTCAGGTGCTGGGAGATTCTCTGACTTTTTGTTACCACCTTTGACCTTTGCAGAATACATTAACTTTATTGGGCTAGATGATGAATTTGCGATCGATCAAGATCAGCATTATCAGGCTAAAGATATTGAGCAAATTAATCTAGAATTTGTTAATTATTTAAACTACGGAGGCTATCCCGAAGCCGTTTTTTCCGAAACTGTACAATCTGACAGTTCTCGCTATATCAGAAGTGACATTATAGACAAAGTATTGCTACGAGATTTGCCGAGCCTCTATGGAATTGGTGATATCCAAGAACTCAATCGACTATTTAATACGATCGCCTACAACACTGGTAACGAAGTCACTCTAGAAAATCTTTCCAAAAGCTCAGGGGTCGCCAAAAACACTTTAAAAAGATATATCGAATACCTAGAAGCAGCCTTCTTAATTCAGCGGGTACATCGGATTGATGAAAATGCTCAACATTTTAAACGAGCTACTTCTTTCAAGGTGTATTTGACCAATCCTGCCATGAGATCTGCGCTGTTTGGCTATACCGCAGCAGATAGTCCGGCAATGGGGGCTTTGACAGAAACAGCCATGTTTAGCCAGTGGCTGCACAGCAGCGATGTGAACCATTTACACTATGCTCGCTGGAAAGAAGGAGAAGTCGATATGATTTGTCTGGAAAGCTTTAGTCAAAAGCCGTTGTGGTGTTTAGAAGTAAAGTGGTCTGATCGGGTAGTAGCTAATCATGCCGAAATCAATGGCCTACTAAAATTTCTGACTATTCATGGCAGTCAAATGCAGCAGGAGCCGATCGTTACCACTAAAACCATTCGCCATCATTTTCCTGTTCAAGGGTTTCCAATTAAATTTGTGCCTAGCGCAGAACTGGTCTACACCATCGGCAAAAAGAATCTGAGCAGTATTTTTTTGACTTCATAGTATGGTGTTTTCCATTGTATCTCAGGCACCAATCTCTTTCATCACCATATCATAATCACTTTGGTCAATTAATTTATTTTCAAATAATGAATTCAGTAAATCTTCTAACATCAAAACACAATAGACATTTACTCTATAGTCATTAAATATTTTTCTGTGGACTTCTAAAAAATTACTGGTAGATGATCTATTCAATAGAACAAACACATCTTTAACATCAGGAGACTCACTACAGTTACGAAGATATTCAATTGCCTTAATTATATTTTTACCGGTTGAAATCATCTCGTCAACAATGATTAGTCTTTCTGTCTTATGATTGTTTTTCGCACCTAGTACACCATCTAATGAAAATGAAGGTATTTCTTTATTAGACTGAGACTCTTCAATGAACAGTAACTCTAAAGACCTTTTGTTCAAATGAGATGCAATGACTGGAGCCAAATGATATCTTTCTCTAGAAACAATGTTTCTATTATCATCATCATTGCAGAGGATTCCAACAATCCTGTCATAATCGTTGTCTGCAAGTGCCCCTTTAATAAAACTGCAAAGCAAAAGAAATAATTCGTTACCACGCGAACATTCAAAAACCCTAAGAAATTCAATATAGAAACAAGATTTATTATCATGCTCCATTGGAAACTTCTTGTCTGGAGCAATATCCAATGCTCGACAATCTTTAATAAGACTAATTAATTTTTCTCTGAATTTATCAGATGCACGCCTTCTAATTTCGTCGAAATCATTTTTGATTAGAAAAGCATCAACATCTGATTTACTTATTTGTTCAAAATAAGCTTTGATATTTTTTTCTGTTAGATTTTCAGTATTTTTATTTTGAGTAGATCTTGAGAAGTCAGTAATATCCATGAGAATTATCCATTAAATATAGTTGTGTTCATTATAATTACGGGATCAATGACGACTAATTGCACATGAGACATGTCATATAATCGAGATGTAAGATGAATTCTCTCTCCATCCTGGAAAATACTTCTTACAGCTTGTACTGGTCTGTTTCTAATTTCACCCACTGATTGAGCAGCAAAATCAATAGTGTGTTTATCAATTGAAGAAAGCCATGCACCACTGTAATCTTGAATGCCTGTCTGTCCTTCCTCTACTCTTTTTCTAAGTATGCTTCTATTTACTTGCTCAGCAGAGGATTTTAGTATTGAAACCATTAATGAGTCCTCTGTACTATCTAAAAGATCTATGCAGAAATCGGGATTAAAATATATTTCTGAACATAGAACAACAGGATCGTCGTATCTTTTGTACTCCCTTGCCCACCAAATAGCATGAAGTGGAGCATCTTGCCAAAAATAGACACCCCTTCCAAGCCAATCATCATTTCTGTTGGACAGGTGGAAGGCTCCACTTAGAATGGACGTTGCACTTTCCCTACTCGTTCCGTGATAGCCATATACTAGCATCTTGAAAGTTTCTAACCTCGTATATTTTAGAGCCAGCAGAACTAGTTATAGACTTTACATTAATTTATACACTAGGGTGCTATTATTTTAATTTCGGGCAGCGTACAACAATTTGGACATCTGTGTCAAATTTTGTTTTACTTTCTGTGAAAGATTCGTGAAAATCTTACTCAATCAAGATCATAGATATTTATATGTGTAGCCTGCACAACAAAAAGATTACATGAATCGATCGATCTCTCACAAAATAGGGTATTTATAGAGGTGAGCTGATCGCCGCAGGCGCAAGCGAAGCTATCGATATTTATTGCAAACCATGACAGTACTGACCGACCGACAAATAGCTCCAAAAACCGAGCAAGCTACCGCCGTCATTGAAACCTACGAACTGAGCAAGACCTATCGCACCGGTTTTTTCATGAACCAGCAGATCGAGTCTTTGAAAAAATGCTCCCTGCAAATATTTCCAGGAGAAACCTTTGGCCTCTTGGGGCTAAACGGAGCTGGGAAAACCACCCTGCTGAAATCTTTACTGGGCATCGTGCGCCCCACCCATGGCCGATCGCAGATTTTGGGTAGCTCGATCGACGACCCCGCTGTGCGGCAAAGAATTGGCTACCTGCCCGAAAATGCTTACTTTTATAACTATCTCACTGGCTGGGAAGTTTTGGAATTCACCGCCGATCTCTTTCAGATTCCCCACAAAATTCGTAAACAGCGCATTCCTGCTCTGTTAGACATGGTGGGCTTAGCCCAGAGCGCCGCCAAAGGCAAAAAAATGCGCCAGTATTCCAAAGGAATGCAGCAGCGCATTGGCATGGCACAGGCGTTAATAAATGATCCTGATATCGTGTTTTTAGATGAGCCAATGTCGGGCTTAGACCCTTTGGGGCGTAAGCAAATGCGGGATATTATTCTCTCTTTGAGCGACAACCGCAAAACTGTTTTCTTTAACAGCCATATTTTGACCGAAGTAGAACAAATATGTACTCGGGTGGGTATTCTCTCGCGGGGCGAACTGATTGCCTGTGGTACTTTGGATGAGCTGTTGACCTATAGCACTGGCAGTTACACCGTGCAGGGTCGCGGTGGCAATATGGATATTTTGCAGCGCTGGATCAGTGACTTAGAGGTGGATGGCGATCGCTGGCGGGGTCAGTTGCGCGGTGAACCCCAAGAGTTTTTGGCTACCATGCGTTTAATGGAAGCTGAGCTAATCGAAATCCGTCAAGGCAAAATGTCTTTGGAAGATTTCTTTATGCAGCAAATGAGCATCCGTGGCATCAATTCGAGTACCTAATGCGATTAGTTTTTTTTGGCACCCCGGAATTTGCAGTGGCTACTTTGCAGGCTGTGCTAGCGCAGCCTGATCTGGAAGTAGTCGGCGTGGTAACTCAGCCCGATCGCAAGCGCGGACGGGGCAATCAGCTAGTGCCTTCGCCGGTAAAGCTGTTGGCGATCGGGCATCACATCCCGATCGAACAACCGACGCGAATTAAGAAGGCAGCGGAATCGATCGAGTGGCTGCGCAGCTTAAATGCTGATGTATTTGTGGTGGTGGCCTATGGTCAAATTCTTTCCCAAGAGATTCTAGATATCCCCAAACAGGGCTGCATCAACGTTCATGGATCTTTGTTGCCCGCCTATCGTGGAGCGGCTCCGATTCAGCGCTGTTTGGTAGATGGTGTGACCGAGACGGGCATTACTACCATGCAGATGGATGTTGGCATGGATACGGGGGCAATGCTGCTGAAGACATTGGTAACGGTGCCACCGTTGATGAATGCTGGTGAGCTGGGGGAGATTTTGGCGCAAGCGGGGGCGGAGTTGTTAGTGAAAACTTTGCTGGAAAGACCTACTCCCCAACCTCAAGATGATTCTTTGGCGACCCATGCTCCACCGATTCCTAAGAGTGAGTGGCAGTTAGATTGGAATGAAGGGTCGATCGATCTCCACAACAAGGTAAGGGGTTTTTACCCTGATTGTTTTATTAAGTTTGCCGATAAATCAGTGGGAATTTTAGGAACAGTGCCCTTAGAAGCACCCTATTGGTCTGGTGATATCCCCGAGATTTCTAAAAACTCTGCGGTGCCGGGGGAGATTGTGAAAATTATTAAGGGTCGCGGGGCAGTAGTGAAAACTGGGGATGGTTATTTACTATTAAATCAGGTGCAGCCTGCTGGGAAGAAGCCCCAGTCTGGAGCAGATTTTGTGAATGGTGGCAGATTATCGATCGGGATGGTGTTAACCCAAAAAACTGAAGATTGAAAAGAACATTCTAACTACGGCTAAAATAATTTGGCACAGTACAGACCTGCTGGAAAATTACAAGGATGAGTAGACCGATCGGAATCGACCTTTTTGCTGGAGCTGGAGGCATGTCTTTGGGCTTTGAACAGGCTGGATTTGACATTGCCGCTGCGGTAGAGATTGATCCGATTCATTGTGCGACCCACGAATATAATTTTCCACATACTGCCACTATCTGCGCTAGCGTCATTGATCTGAGCGGTGATGAAATTCGCCGCCGATCGAACATCGGCAATCAAGACATCGACGTGGTGTTCGGCGGCGCGCCCTGCCAAGGTTTCTCTTTAATGGGCAAAAGAGCCTTTGATGATCCCAGAAACCATTTGGTGTTTCATTACGTGCGCATTGTGAAAGAATTAAGCCCCAAATACTGTGTCTTTGAAAATGTCAAAGGTCTGACCCTGGGGCAACACGCTCAGTTTTTGGAAGAATTGATCGCGGCTTTAGACGAAGCTGGCTATGGCGTATCGACTCCGTATCAAGTACTGAATGCTGCCGATTATGGCGTACCCCAAGATCGTCGCCGGTTATTTTTGCTGGGAACACGCAAGGGCTTGAAATCACCCCAGTATCCAGAAATAAATCCCAATAGAATAACAGTTTGGGAAGCGATCGGTGATTTACCCAACGCCGATGATTTTGCGGTTCTCCGCCACACCGATGCCGTCCCGGCTAAATGGACTACCACTAGTTCCTACGGTAAAAAACTGCGGGGGTTTGAAGTCGATCCTCATGATTATGGCTATCAACGTAAATTTGACCCGCATCTACTAACATGTAGTCCTTACACCAAACATACTCAATTATCTCAAGATCGATTTGCGGCTACTTTACCGGGCAAGATCGATCTAGTCAGTCGTTTTCGGAGGTTAGAACCCAGTGGAGTATGCAATACGCTGCGTGCCGGAACCGATAGTGCCCGAGGAGCGCATACTTCGCCACGCCCCATTCATCCAATTTTTCCGCGAGTAATTACGGTCAGAGAAGCAGCCAGATTACATTCCTATCCAGACTGGTTCCGCTTACATGCCACCAAATGGCATGGCTGTCGCCAAATTGGAAATAGTGTGCCGCCACTATTAGCTAGGGCGATCGCCGGTGAAATCTTGCAAGCTCAAGGTATAAAGCCCACTAAGCCCCAGCAAATTTTGCTTCCAGGCGCAGAAAGTCTTTTGTCTCTCGATATGGGAAGGGCATCAGCATACTTTAAGGTACCCCGAGATACCATTGCTCAGAGATCACGTAAAACATTGGGAGTAGAGGAGAGAAATTTCGGCTAAACATTCAAATAGCTATTTTGGGCATTTAAAAAAGTCTTTTCCAATCAGCTTCGTCAATAGAAGCTGATTGGTTCTCGCTAGAAACTCAGTAGTTAACAAATTCCATCAGCACATTTATCGCCCATAGTCACCATGATTTTAGCTGGTGTACCCTTATTACCTTCTAGTACTGCCCGACCATTGGCAGCTAAGTGTCGGACGATTTTGTAGATTGCCTCTACTCGATCGGCCTCCCCAATTTTTTCAGCAATATCTGCCACCGAAAGTGGCGCAGTGCTTTGCATCAACACCTCAATTACCGCCAGTTGAATCTTCAGCACACTGGCCGCCGCCTTTTTACCAGCCTCTACTCCAGGCTGGTGATAAGCATTCACATTCACCAAAGAAGCATAGAAACCAACAGCTCTTTCGTAAAGAGCAATTAAAGCCCCGATCGAACGGGCATTAGCTTCTTGTACCGTAATCGAAATCGAGCCACGTCCTTTCTCATACAACGCCGTGCGCGTACCTAACAAAAAGCCCGATAGATAGTCACCCATGGTGATATTAGAATCAATCTCTCTGGATGGACCATGCCGATCGAGTAATACTTCCACAAAGGTCATAAAGAAATTGGGCACACCTTCGCGCAACTGTTGCACATAGGCGTGTTGATCGGTAGAACCCTTGTTGCCATAGACTGCAATACCTTGATACACCGGCTTGCCATCTAGATCTAACTCTTTGCCCAAAGATTCCATCACCAACTGTTGAAGATAGCGGCTAAACAGCATTAAATTATCTTTGTAAGGCAGCACCACCATGTCTTTTTCGCCTTTGCCCTTGCCTTCTACATACCAGCAAAATGCTAGGAGAGCAGCAGGGTTATTCTTAAAGCTAGGTTGACGAGTGGCAATATCCATTTCTTTGGCTCCGGCCAACAGTCCTTGAATATCTACGCCTTGCAGAGCTGCGGGCACCAAACCCACTGCGGACATTTCTGAGGTTCTGCCACCCACCCAGTCTTCCATCGGGAAACGAGCTACCCATTTTTCGGCGATCGCGGTTTTATCTAGCTGACTGCCAATACCAGTAATCGCCACGGCGTATTCTGGGAAATTGAGGCCGTGTTTTTGGTAGGCCGTGGCCATTTCTAACATGCCGTTCCGTGGTTCAGGGGTGCTGCCAGATTTGGAGATTACGATTACCAGGGTGCTGTTGAGGCGGGGTTCTACCTGGTGGATTAATCGATCGAGTCCAGCAGGATCGGAGTTGTCAATAAAATGAATAGCCAGCGGCGGTACATCAGGAGCTAGGGCTTCAGAGACAAACTGTGGGCCTAAAGCTGAGCCACCGATGCCGATCGAGATAATATCAGTGAACTTAGGGGCATTGGGGGGCTTAATTTTACCGCTGAGAACTTGGCTAGCAAAGTCTTCGATGTTGCGAACATTGGTAATAATTTCTTCACGCAGTTGGGCATTTGGAGCCAAATCTGGGTTGCGTAGCCAGTAGTGCCCTACCATCCGCTGTTCGTCGGGGTTAGCAATTGCGCCGCTTTCTAGCGCTACCATGTCTTGAAATGCTCGATCGAACTTAGGAGCTAATGCCTCTACATCTACCTGAGAGAAATTAATGCGGCTGATATCTAGATAAAATTCTAAGTCGGGGTGGTAGTACAACCAATCCTGATATTTTTGCCAGAGCGATAAGTTGCTTTCCATAACCGTGACCTTCTTAGAACCCAATAAAAATTTGTTTTTCAAAACCTGCCTAGCGATTAAGCTAACAGGGAAGTTGCCCATCTCCCAGCAGAATTTACAATTCAATAATTTGTAACTGCTAGTCAACAAGCCACATCATTTTATCCTCTGGTCGTCAATAATTAAGTATCAATTGTCGCAGCAGCATGATCCAATAACAGCCGATCGAGCACCTGCAACAATAACCAGATCCCACCAGCAACCAGTGCCAGCACTCCCCAAAAACCCTGTACCACAGTGATTCCCTGATCTAGCGCCCAACCGCCGATCGGCGGACCAATGGCAAAACCCACTGCCCAGCAGAGAGAATTTAAAGAAGTGTAAACTCCCATTAATTGCTCTGGAGCAATATCGGCGGTTAAGGCCGAAGCAGTAGGGTTATAGGCAGCCAGCGCCACCGCGATGCCCAGCATGGCCATGATGAGCCAACCAACACTGTGAGCGGGCTGCAATGTGGCTAAGGCTACAAACACAAAACTCAATCCCCAAAGCAGTGCCGCTTTGCCTAATGCCTGAGCATGTCGATCGGTCTTCAGCCAGCGGATTACGGGTAACTGCACTGCGGCCATGGCAATCAGGTTAACGGTGAATAGGACAGTCACTGTCCAGGTGGTGCCTCCAGCAAAGCGGGTGACATATAAAGGGATCGCCGTTTCTAGTTGCGCCACATAAATTGTGAACATGATATTGATTAACAGATAAAGCTGGAACCGGCGATCGCTCAAAGCTTGCAAATATCCCTGCCCAGGTGATATCCCGCTCACAGTAGCTGGTTTGGTTTCTCGGATGCCCAACAAAATTACCCAGGCAAACAGAAAAAACGAGAATCCATCCAGCCAAAACAGCCAGCGGTAATCGATGGCGAGCTGCAACATCAAGCCGCCACCAATAATTCCTAAACCCAGACCCAAATTATCGGCAAGGCGGGTGACGGCATAAGCGTTGCGACGTTCATCAGAGGTCTTGGCTAAATCGGCTACAAGGGATTCGTTGGCTGGCCAATAGAGTCCGATGCCTAGGCCAAACAGTAGATTGCCTAATACCAGTGACCAAAAATCTTGCGCCAGGGCAAACATCGCCGCCGCGATCGCCGAAGCTACCATCGCCGCCATTAACAAGGGCTTCCGACCCACTCGATCGACCAAGCTGCCGCTGATTAACCTGCCCACCACACCAAAAATTGATTGACAGCCGATCGCCAGCCCGACAGCGGTACTAGAAAGATGAAGATGGCTGACAAAAAATATTGGAGCATAGAATAGCGTAAGACCACTGCCCAACTGGGAAATCAGTCGCCCGATCGCCAGTAACCAGACTTGAGAAGCAATCGGGGGAGCAATTTGACGCATAAATAGAGATAGTATCAATCGATACAAAATTAGTAAAATGTTAAACTATTAAGCTTATGAAGAAAAGTTGCTAATTGTTGCGGGTCTTGACTCAGACCTTATAATCTTTACAATGAACCCTTATTCTTTCTTTAAGGTATATAGCGGTTATCGCCGTCAAGAACTCACATTTTGTTAACTAACATGCCCCGGATACTAGTCATAGACGACGATGCAGCGATTTCTGAAATAGTCTGTATTAACCTCGAAATGGCTGGCTATGAAGTTAAGCAAGCCCCTGATGGGATTCAAGGTCAAGCTATGGCTATCCAAATGCTACCTGACTTGATTATGCTCGATTTAATGCTGCCTAAGGTCGATGGTTATACCGTCTGCCAAAGATTGCGACGCGATGAGCGCACTGCCGATATTCCGGTAGTGATGTTGACTGCTTTGGGGCAAACTCAAAACAAAGTAGATGGCTTTAATGCTGGTGCTGATGATTATTTGACCAAGCCCTTCGAGATCGAAGAAATGCTGGCGCGGGTCAGAGCTTTGCTGCGACGCACCGATCGAATTCCTCAAGCGGCTAAGCACACCGAAATATTGAACTATGGGCCACTTATACTAGTGCCTGAGCGCTTCGAGGCGATGTGGTTTACCAAAACTATCAAGCTCACTCACCTAGAATTTGAGCTACTGCATTGTCTATTACAACGCCACGGTCAAACCGTTTCCCCCAGCGATATCTTAAAAGAAGTCTGGGGCTACGACCCCAACGATGACATCGAGACTATTCGGGTACATATTCGTCACCTGCGCACGAAACTAGAGCCAGAGCCACGCCGCCCTCAGTTCATCAAAACAGTCTATGGTGCGGGCTATTGTTTAGAATTGCCTCTCGATGAAGACCAAACCAGACAATAAGCTGGCAGATCTCTTAAACTGAATTTAGTGGCTATTTATACCTTTGCTATCATCTATATGGAGGATTAGGCTATCGAAACCATTTATGGAAAATTGCAGGGTCTAAAACCCAATCAAATCAAACAGCTTCGTCGTCTTTATCAAGAAAGACTGCCGATCGATCGGCTCACCACGCCAGAATTTAGTCAGCGACTAGCAGCGATTAGCAGCGAAATCAAATCCCCTATTTCGGCCTATATCAACCGGCGTGGCCATATTATTCGGGTCGGTGTAGGCACACCTAGCCAGACTCAGATTCCACCCTTAGAACTTCCCCGCTATGGTGCCGAACGCCTCAGCGGTATTCGTTGTGTCACAACCCAACTCAAAGTAGAACCACCTACTGATGCAGCTTTAATGGCCATGGCTTTGCAGCGTCTAGATGCCATGGTCAGTCTCGATGTGATTTCTAGCGGCTTTCAAAAGCGTGGTGGCGGCGTAACTGGTTACGTGCAACAGGCTTATCTTTCTCACCTTGTACCTCATCCAGATGTGAACTGGACAGTTTCGCCACCGTTAGATCTAGATACTGTTAGCGAACAAGATCTCACTGAGTTAATCGATAACATTGAGCGCGAATATTCTCGTGAATCCAGTGGTCACAGTGGCAGCGACCAGACCGATCGGGTAGTAATTGTGGGTCTGAAAACCATTGCTGTGGGTGATTTGCGTTTCCAAGATGGACTCACAGAGCTAACTCGCTTAGTGGAAACTGCTGGTGGCGAAGTTTTGCAGGTGATCAAACAAAATCGTACCCGTCCTCATCCGCAAACTGTAGTCGGAGAAGGTAAGGTGCAAGAAATTGCGCTGGCTGCTCAGAAGGTCGGGGCAAACCTGATTGCTTTTGATTGCAATCTATCGCCTAGCCAAGGTCGCAATCTAGAAACCATGATTGGGATTAGGATCGTCGATCGCACTGAAGTAATTTTAGATATTTTTGCCCAACGCGCCCAATCTGGTGCCGGTAAAATGCAGGTGGAGTTAGCTCAGTTGGAATACCAACTGCCGCGCATTAAGGGCATGGGCTTGGCGATGTCTCGGCAAGGTGGTGGTATTGGCACCCGAGGCCCTGGTGAAACCAAACTAGAAACCGAACGCCGATCGATCCAAAAGCGCATCTATAAGCTGCAACAAGATGTCAATCAGCTCCAGGCTCATCGATCGAGGATGCGCCAGCAGCGTCAACAGCAACAGGTGCCTTCGGTGGCTCTGGTGGGATATACCAACGCTGGTAAATCGACGGTATTGAATGCGATGACTAATGCCGAGGTCTACGCTGCCGATAAACTGTTTGCGACATTGGACCCTACGACTAAGCGGATGCATGTGCCGATCGATAACGAAGGCACTATTGGTCAAATTTTACTCACAGATACAGTGGGTTTCATTCATGAGCTGCCTCCAGCTTTAATGGATTCTTTCCGTGCGACCTTGGAAGAAGTCACTGAGGCAGATGCTTTGATCCATTTGGTGGATCTTTCACACCCGGCTTGGCATAGCCATATTCGAGCAGTGACGGCGATTTTGGCGGCGATGCCGATCGCTCCGGGGCCAGCATTGATTGTGTTCAACAAAATTGACCAAGTAGACGAAGAAACTATTGCCAATGCCACTTTGGAGTTTCCTCGATCGGTCTTTATCGCCGCTGCCGAACGCACTGGCTTAGAGACTTTGCGCTACCGCATTTCACAGCTATTATCATGATCGACTGTTGATCAGAAAACTGATTACTAGTTGGCTGAGCGGAGTCGAAGTCAACGATAAGCGAAGTCCAGTTCCAAAAATCATTAGATTTCATCACCTTCCCAGTCAGGACATTGGCCTTCTTGCCAGCCGTAGGGATGAAAGCCGCATACCAATAAGTTTCCGCCAAACATACTGCCGTTGTAATTGCGGCAGCCGATACAGGCTGGTTGATGCTCTGCTGTGGCTTCTCGGTGGGGTTCGTAATAGAGTGACCAATCGGTGTCGGAGTTTTCGCCATCAAGGTTAAAACCGCCTTCCCAGTCAATATCGCGCCAAATTTCTTCGTTGAGTTCTTTAAGTTCGTTGGCGATCGATTCCAGGTCGTTGGTGATTTGCTCAGCGGCACCCACGATCAATTCCACCACTTCTGCCGAGGCTTCTTGGACTTCGTTGCTAAATTCTTCAACCCCAGTGAGGATTGATTCCCAGATTTCTGCTAAATCTTTTTGCCAGTCAGACATAATTACCTAGATGCGGGTATTGGGCATAACTTAATTTAGCATTATTGAACAGGCGGTTTTCTCTTGATCTGCACAATTGACTCAGTGCATCAATTTAAGCATTATTTTCAGCCTAACATCTTGCTCTTAGTAGATTTCGCTGCAATATTCGAGATTGTTCTATGGTTTTCTATAAAATTACCACCCATTCAGAAGGACTGTCAGCGTAGATGGTTTAGGGCTTTTTGATCATTTATAGCGATTTCAAGGCTTCAGCAGTGAGCATTCCAGTTTGGAGATCTAAATTTGGAATTGTTGGAATTCAAGGCTGGCCTTTTTCGATCAAATCTAAAATAGTCTCCAATAATTCTGCTACATGCTGTTGCTGTGGCTTTATTTCTTGTTGTATTGTCTGCCACTGATCGACATTTCCTTTCAAATGCATAGCAATTATATGTAGCAATCGCTGTGCCTCCAATGTATCTATCTGAGTAGACTCTATTATCTCTTTCTTCAGCAGATGAGTTAATTTGGAAGTTTCCCCTAGAATGGAAGAAATCTCTTGCATAGATAGTTCAGTAGAGATACTAGTTTTTAGAGCTAATTGAATACTTTCCTTCGCCTCGAACATCATTTTAGTCATTTTGGTCAACTCCTGCACTAGTAGAGTCTGCTTCTCACGTATTCTGATTTTGGTCAGTGCTAGCCCCGCCTCCATTGTAATTTGGTGAACCTGTTCAATTTCTGTAGATGACCAATGGTGATACTCAAAACATTGATAAGCCACCAATAAACCCCATAACCCGCTATTACCTAACAAAATCGGAGCCTCCAAGTTAGACTTAACCCCGATTTCATTTAGGGTTTCTATGTATGGATGGCTCATACCGGCATTATAAATATTATCGATCGCCCGTATCTGGCCATTTTGATATTGTTCACTATAGTTATAGTCAAAGCAGGGATCTGCAATCATTTGTCCTAAAATAGGTGCTAAAGGAGTGCGAATAATTTCTACCAATATTTTGCCCTTGGAGCTAGCTTGCAAGCTATAAACCACTATCCGATCGCACTTCAGCAAGCACTGAATCTCACTCGCTGCAATTTGCAAAACTTCTAGGCAGTTGCGGCTGGCATTAAGCTTGTGACGAATGTTCAACATCAATTCACGCAAATCATTAGCTTTCTGTAGCTCAGCTCGCAGATCTACGCACTCGATCGATTTAGCTAAATACGACATTGCATAATCGACTTGGGTGGCAATCTGGATCATCAGATCAATTTCACTGCTCTGCCACTCTCGATGCATATTGCATTGATGTAATACCAATAAACCATGGATTTCATTGTGCGGCGAAAGAATAGGCACTGACAAATTGGCCTTGACCCCCATTTTTTCTAGGTTGTCAATATAATAAGGACTCATCCCTTCTTGATAAATATTAGAAATTGCTCGGACTTGTCCTCTTTCGTACTTGATGTACCTGTCATCAAAAAAAGGATCCACAATGGTCATATTCAAGATTTTAGGATATTCTGTCGCAACTGATTCCGCGACAATTTTACCTCTGTTAGAGGCTTTCAGCCTGTAAATGATCACTCGATCACATTGAATCGCTGCCCGCACTAAGTTAACCGTGGTACTCAGGATCTGGCTTTCTTGCTTACAACGGGGCAGCTTAGCAATGATATCTGTCAGAAGATTGGCTTGCTCAAAGGTATTTTGGACAATATCTGGAGAACTAGCAGTATCTCTGAACATGATCAAGCCTCAAAACTGTTGTGGATGACTCAGCTATTCTATTCTGCTAACTAGGTGTTTGCAAGTAATATTTTTGACCAAAGCCCAGAAAATCTTTTGTTTACTAAAAGTTCGTTGATACATAGTTGGGTCTAGGAAAGGCAAGTCTGGTAACACTCAGTAGATAGGCTCAACTAGGCAAATTCTCAGCCAAAGGTCTTACTTACAAAGATGGATTGGCGCGATACAATGCCAACATCATCGATTTTTGAGACTCCGAGGTGTAACCTGTGATTAACAATTTGACTAATAACTCTTCAGACATTATCAAGAACACCGCCGAGCAGTCTAATTTTTTAACCGATACTATTGCCCAACTCCGTGGGTGCGATCAAGAAAGTCAAATCTTAGAAACCACAGTTAGGGCGATTCGTCAAGCCACCGATTGCGATCGGGTGGTTATTTATAGTTTGCAAGCTGCTGATCGAGGGAAAATTGTAGCTGAATCGGTAGATGGCAAATATACTAGAACCATTGATCGGGTTATTGTAGATCCCTGCTTTGAAGCGCGTTACATTTATCAATATCAAATGGGCAGAGTGCGGGCAATTTCTGATATTCAGCAAGCGAGTATGTCAGCCTGCTATGTGGAAAATCTAACCAAAATTGATGTAAAAGCAAATTTGGTGGTACCGATTATCACTAGCGAAAATCAGCTTTATGGGTTGTTGGTGCTGCATCAATGCAGTTCCACCCGTGATTGGGCAACTTCTGACATTGATTTATGTATTCAGGTGGCTGCTCAGGTTGGCTATGCTTTGGTTAATTTAAGCCGTGCGATCGAATCCGCCAAAATGCGAACAGATCTTCAGCAAATTCATGAATGGCAAGAGCAAATGCCTGCCATCAATAAAAAGCTCTACGGCACCAGCAAATACTCCGAAGTACTAAAAATCGCTGCTGCCGAAACCCAGAAAGTGCTGAAGTGCGATCGAGTAGTAGTATATGGTCTTCAGATTAACTCTATGGGGAAAATTATTGCTGAAGTCAGCCCACCATCATTAGCTTCGCTTTTAGGCCGTACCATTGTTGATCCTTGTTTTGAGCATCGCTACATCGAGAAATATCTGAACGGTCGGGTGCGGGCGATCGACAATATTTTTGAAGCAGGAATGACTGAATGCTATGTGGAAACTCTAGATAGTATTGGGGTAAAGTCCAACTTGGTAGCTCCGATCGTTTTTGATAACAATTTATTACTGGGTTTGCTAGTTGCCCATAGTTGCTTTGAGTTTCGCCAATGGCAAGCGTTTGAGCTAGAGAAAATCAGACAAATTGCCGTGCATACTGGCTGGGCAATAACCAACGCCCGAGTAGCTGAGAAGCGCAATATCCTTCAGAAGGTCACGTCCATTTTAACTGATGCCGAAAACCATCTACGTCTTGCTCTCCAAGCCAACGCGACGGTGCGGGTTGCGGAAGCAGAAGTAACGGAAATTGCCAGCGAACAGCGCAGCTTAACCCGGCTACTCGAAGAAGAGACGATGGAATCGAGCCAAAAGACTCCCGCCGAAGCCCAGAGACTGCTGAATATTCTTGCCAATGCTAACCGCTTGCAGGGGGGCATTGAGCGACTAAAGGCTGCTCAAAAGCAGATTGAACCTGAACAACGAAAAGTCTCAGAATTACTGAGCATTACCTTGCAATCGATCGAAGATTGCCCCCTCTAAGGAATCGGCTCATTGTCTAATTGCTAGGATATAAAGCGTTATAGCCACTTCAATCCAATTATTAATTGGATCGAAGCGGTGCTATTCCCCATTTGTTTCCATGATGACCCCGAATATGCTATTAATATCTCTGATGTAAATACAAGGGGCTGTTAAAGATGAGGTCTATCAGTTCGATTGAGCAAATAGCTTTAGAAAAAATTGCTGTAAAATTGCTGACGACGGTTCTGTCATTGGAAGATATCGCTTCAGTAACTGAGCTGCCGATCAAGAAAATCACCAAACTGCAAGTAGAAGAAGAATTGCTTAATCAGCTTATATCATCTAATACTATAGAATATAAGCAAGAGCAAAACTCCTCAATTGAACAGTTAGAATCATTAAGTATCGATCTATTAGACTGTGGCAAAGCTGAGAATTTGAGTAAATGGATTAGAGGGGAAAATGATGAAGAATATGAAGCTGGACTCATTGTTGAGGAGATGATTAGAGAAGAGATTGGAAACAAAATCGCAATAAATATGATGATGTTGAAAGATAAGTTTTCTCAGGAAGATATTGCTAAATATGCCAATCTCTCTATTGAGAGAGTCAATGAAATTTATGGTAATTATATGTAGCTGCTCATTTATGAGCGGATTCCTTTGATAATCGCTTAATGCTTTGTAACCTTGTGTGACTATGCCCAGATATTTTCAGGATTTCATTAGTCTCTCTGATTTCCAGGAAAATCTTGTTGAGTCGAGAATCTACTACAATAATTAAAATTGGCCAATTCAAA
>JANOXZ010000179.1:0-3469 GCA_031418695.1 Synechococcales cyanobacterium VAR_35_metabat_10 | reverse complement strand
CATTACTGCTGACCAAGAACTAAATCAAACCTGTAATTGCTACATTTGCAAACAACCATATCGCCAAATTCATCATTTTTATCACCAACTTTGCCCCACTTGTGCCGAATTAAATTTCGCTAAGCGCCAGCAACATACTGATTTAACAAATCGGACAGCGGTAGTTACCGGTGGGCGCATTAAAATTGGTTTTCAAATGGCTCTGCGATTACTCCAAGATGGTGCCCGCGTGATTGTCACCACCCGATTCCCCCAAGATGCCGCACTGAGATTTAGCCAAGAACCCGATTTTGACCAGTGGCGCGATCGATTACAAATCTATGGCCTAGACCTACGCCAGTTAACAACAGTAGAAATATTTATTCAAGATTTGCTGGACAGAGAATCATCACTAGATATTTTAATTAACAACGCTGCTCAAACCATCAAAAGACCGCTGGCATTTTATCAGGCACTATTACAATCATCCACAGAGTTGTCCCCAGAACTCCGGCAGCTATTGCCCTTTACCTCACAACAGACCTTATTGGAGCAATTAGAAACCACTGGGCTAACCACGATCGATCTCTGTTTTCCATTAGACCAATTGGATGTTGAGGGACAACCGGTCGATCTGCGACCTACCAATAGCTGGAAGTTAAAGCTTGATAATGTAGATACCGTAGAATTAGTGGAAGTCCAGCTTGTAAACGCGATCGCGCCATTTATGTTAAATAGTAAACTGAAGCCTTTATTACTGCGCTCACCTCATCAACGACGATTTATCATCAACGTTTCCGCGATGGAAGGCCAGTTTGGTCGTGTCAATAAAACTATTTACCATCCCCATACCAATATGGCTAAGGCCGCCTTGAATATGATGACCCGCACCTCAGCAGTGGATTATGCCCAGGCTGGAATTTATATGAACAGCGTTGATACCGGCTGGATTACCGACGAAAATCCTTACAATCAACGCAATTATGCCCGCGATGTTCAAGGGTTCTATCCGCCATTAGATATAATCGATGGCATGGCCAGAATTTATGATCCGATCGTCCAGGGGTTAAATCAACCAAAACAACCAATTCACGGCTGTTTCTTGAAAGATTATGCACCCTATGATTGGTAGTAATTATCATTGCTAGGCAACGATCTGAGATTTTAAGGTTGGGTTATGTTTTTACTAATTCTATTCATCTTATTTTGCTACATTCTGTTTTTGTCAATCTTAGACTCCCGCAAGATCCAAAGACAGAATAGCGATCGAGAACAACATTGGCCGCCCTATGCACCCAGCGAATCACCAGAAATACCAATAGATCTCAGCGATCCTAACGCATCACCAGAAATGCTGTTGGTTGTGGGTAATAGCAGCCTAAATCATGCAATTCTTCGTTTAGTTGCCAGTAACCCAAATACACCAAGCGAGCTTTTATTGAGGCTGTTTCTAGATTTTCCCAATGAGGTGAGGTCAAATCCCATATTTTCTCGGCTTGTACTGCGAGGACATGAAGACTTCAAACAAGCACTGGCAGAAAGCTGCCTCAATGATACAGAATATTTACCTATTGAGATCCTGGAATCTTTGATTAATAACAGTCCCATCAACATCCAGATATTCATAGTTAGGCATCCACGTACTACTAACGCTCTGCTAGACAAACTGCTAAGCCCTAAAAACAAAGAGCTGCAATACAAATTAGCTAAAGAAAATAGTTATTCTTATTATCGCAGAAACCATGTTCCACTTGCCGACCAGGTGGTGCTAAGACTAGCTCATAATCAGGTTCCCAACATTGCCGATCGGATTGCAATTCGGCGAGAATTAGCCGAAAGTGACATTACCCCTGCGATGTTGGCGTTACTCAGTCAAGATCCCTATGAAAGGGTGCGTTGTACCATTGCCGCAATGGCTGACTTAGCACCAGAAATATTGCTGCATTTGGCTCAAGATAAATCCGAGCGAGTCCAGCGCAAGTTGCTGAAAAATCTGGAAATCAGTAGTGATTTTTTAACACTCATGGCACAAGACGAAAATCTGCGGCGGCGAGAGTTAGCTGCTCAACACCAAAATACCCCGATCGAGTGGCTAGGGATCTTGGCCGAGAATCCCCAGCTTCAGGCTCACATAGCCCGCAATCCCCGCACCCCGATCAAAATCTTGCAAAGACTGGCAGACCAAGGTGATCAAGATATTGCCCTGACTCAAAACCCCAAAATCTCTGATGCAATAGTTCAACCAATTTTAGAGAAACTATCCAAAAGTCGTCGTTATACTGTGCGCAAGTTAGTCGCCCGTCATCCCCAAGTCCCACTGCAAATTTTAGAACAACTCGCTAAAGACCATGAACCGCAGATCAATCAACTTGCCCAAGAGCGCTCTCAAGATTATTTGACTGCGACTAATCCGCTGACTTCACCGGATACTTTATGGCAATTATTGCTGAAATATAAGGGTAAATCTATTCAGAGTAAGGCAATTCGTAGATCGATCGCCTGCAATTCAAATGCCTCCACCAAAATATTACTGGAGTTAGTCAGAGAATTTACCCTAGAAGTGCTCGACAACCCCGTATTTGCCCTGCTCACACTAGAGGATCCTCAACTAGAATTTGTCAATCAAATAGAAGAATCCAGATTAGTAGATATTTTGAATCGTAAAAATGTGGCTCAAATATTTATTAATGGAGCGATTAACAGCCCATACTATCGAGTAACCGTCGCATTGTTGCGAATTGATGACTTATCAGAATCTTACTTAGAAAAATTGATTCACAAGATAAAATATCGATATGACTCTGAACTACTGATCAAACATCGTAATTTCACGCCATACCTGAAATTGATCGTTACTCAATATGGCAATGAAATCCTCAAAGATGCACTTCAGAAAAATATCACAAGCGACAAGTAGAAAACTTGCATCATCAGGATTTTTTTGTTAGTGTGAAATAATGGAATCGTAGCTTAAAGGAAGAGCGGTATCCCTTCCACGGAATATTGGTATAGGTTCAAATCCCATCGATTCCCATTGAATATGAAGAACAGAAGTCCGACTTCTCTGGGTGATAAGATGATATCACCAGAAGTCGGACTTCTGTTTATCGACTCACTGATATCCAGCGGCCTGCAACGAAAAAAGATGAGCATAGCGACCTCGATCGGCTAACAACTGCTCATGGCTACCCTGCTCAATAATTTCACCCCCAGCCATCACCACAATCTTATCTGCCATCCGCACTGTAGAAAAACGATGAGAAATTAACACCACCATTTTATCTTGAGTCAAAGAACCAAAATGATTAAAAATATTCATCTCCGCCTCCGCATCCATCGCCGCCGTCGGTTCATCTAAAATCAAAATATCTGCATCCGATCGCATAAAAGCCCTAGACAAAGCAATCTTCTGCCACTGGCCACCAGATAATTCCTGACCATCTTTAAACCACTTGCCCAACTGAGTATCAAACCCCTGGGGCAAAGCATC
>JANOXZ010000178.1:0-4843 GCA_031418695.1 Synechococcales cyanobacterium VAR_35_metabat_10 | reverse complement strand
GGAATACTAGCTATTTCTTTGTACATCGATCCTGCTCTGATCGGGACTCCATTAAGACAGCATCGACACTATCATGGCCAATCTGTTTGGCTGATCTTTGGTATTAGCTTTGTGCTATTTGGCAGCTTTTGTATCATTACTGTCACCAAATGGTCGCATCGATTGCTGTGGATCTGGAAAAATGTCAGTCCACAGCAAATGCAGTTATCGATCAGAATACAGAAAAGCTCGGATTCTACTGATTACCAGGCAATTTTAAACGTCAATTCAAATTCAGAAATAGCATGGCATGTCACGCTTTATAGTCCATCCTGGAATGTCGAAGATTTGCAAGTAACAACGACTCCAGCAAAGGTCTATTTTGACCCAAAATCGCAGCGTCCAGCAGTGATGGAGACAGAGTGGGGTTTATTGTGGGCAATGGCTGGTCGATCGGCTGTTCAGATCAATCTTTAATTTATCTCAGGCTTTTTCGGCAACTCTCAATTTTTGGGTTTCAGATTGAGGACGAGCGAAGAGTCCAGAATATGGCTCTACTGCAAATGGTTCTTGTGGATGACTGAGTAAATCTCGATCGCACACCCCCAATAATTCTTCTTCTGTTTGTGTCTTGCGCATATCGCGTAAAAACACCCCAGCAGCATCTACCCCTTGACCAATGTAGTTGAGATACATTTTGAGATTGCTGACTCGTCCGCGTTCAGGAATTCCTTGGGTGATTTGCATTTGATGCAGCCGATCGATATATTCCCGCACTTGCTCTAATGTCACTACTAAAACTGGCTCACCAGCCAACGCCTGTCGCACTTGCTGAAAAATCCAGGGATTGCGAATAGCCGCGCGACCAATCATTACTCCGGCTGCTTTGGTTTCTGACAACACGGTGAGGGCAGTAGCAGCAGAACTAATATTGCCGTTAGCTAATACCGGACAAGATAATCGCTGCACCGCATGAGCAATCAGATTGTAGTCCACGGCACCGTGATACATTTCTTTTACGGTGCGACCATGAAGACTGAGTAAATCAATTTGATGTTTGTCGATTAAGTTCAAGATTTGGTCAAAGTTAGCAGTATCTTCAAAACCAACCCGCATTTTCACAGTAAATAGTCCATCCACTGCCGATCGCAGTTCTCCTAATATTCGATCAATCTTATCGGGGTCACGTAATAGTCCACCACCAACATTTTTGCGATAAATGCGAGGGGCGGGGCAGCCCATGTTTAAATCTATGCCAGCGACAGGGTAGTGACTTAGTAGTTTTGCCGTGCGCACTAAATCTGGGACATTTTCGCCGATCATCTGGGCAAAGACGGGGCGACCAGTGGTGTTTTCGGTGATCGATCGAATGATGTGTTTATCTACAGCAGAGCTTTCGTGAACTCGAAAGTATTCAGTAAAAAAGTAGTCAGGACAACCATAGTGAGCAATGACTTTCATGAAACAAACATCGGTGACATCCTGCATGGGTGCCAATGCGGTCAACGCGCTGGTTGATTCTAAGAGAGGAGCAGGAAGTTTCATGGGTTAAAAGGAATTATCAACAAGTTAGTCGAAATCCATATCTTTCCGTAGCTCTTTATTGGCTTTATAACCCGCCTTCATGCGACCGAAGTTAACCTTAAATTCATCTAAACCCCAAAAACTACCATCGGTATCTTCCCAAGAAGCCGACAAAATACCATAGGTCAAACCCATGACTCCCAAGCCCAAGCAGCCCATGCTGACCAACAATACTACGACGTTTGGCAATCTCATGCCATTTAACGCTAAAAAATAAGCCCCAATAAATATGCCAATTCCCATCACCGTGGGGATACCGCTGCAAACCACCGATCGAGTAATCATGCGCTTACTCACTGGCTCTGGAATGCGATTATCAGCATTCGATTTAGGACGATCTGGCTTATTCATGACCACCGGTGGACGCTTTTTAGCCGCAGGTTTGGCTGCTTTGGGCTTCTTTGCAGTATCTGGCTCAAATGGCAAAGGCTTGCGCGGTTCTTCAGTCATGAGAAAAGCTCGAAAAAAATATTCTTTTAGCCTAACAAAAAATTGCCCCCAAAATAGGGGGTTGAAAAGCAGGGAGTTCGACAAACTGTGAGCGAACTCCAATCGCCACCGGTAATCGGCGAGGCTCAACCTAACCCCGAATACCGAGTTTAGCAATGAGTGCTTCGTAACGAGATTGCTCTTCTCTTTTGATGTATGCCAACAGACGCTTGCGTTTGCTGATCATGAGCAATAGACCACGCCGAGAGGCATGATCGCTCTTGTTAGTCTTGAGATGAACAGTCAACTGGTTGACCCGATCGGTCAGCATAGCCACTTGTAAGTCAGCGGAACCAGTATCGGTGGCATGACGCTGATGCTCCGACATAAGTTCTTGCTTACGCTCTTGCGTTAAAGACATGAATCCTTCTAGATTTTGGCGAATTGTGCGATTAATTATATTAGCACTTCCTTTCGACATTTCCTAACCCCTATGGCTGATTCTCCTCGCTCCTCCTCGATTGCGCCCTTGCGGCAGGTGATGGCCTACGGTGCAAACTATCGATCGGCCAGTAACCAGGCCATTGTGGCTTCGATCGCCAATAAGATTTTTGACATTGCCCCAGAAGTCTTGATTGCTGCTGCCGTGGATGTGGTGGTACAGAAACAGCAGTCTTTCTTAGCCAAGTTAGGCTTTGTGGATATCACTCAGCAGTTGTTGCTGCTGACGGGGGTAACGATCGTTATTTGGGTGGCGGAATCTGTCTCGCAATACATTGCCACCCGGCTGTGGCGTGGCTTGGCGCAAAATATTCAGCATGAGATGCGGCTGGCGGCTTATGGTCATTTGCAGGAGATGGATCTGGCTTTTTTTGAGAACAGTAACACCGGCAATTTGATGTCGATTCTCAATGATGATATCAACCAGCTAGAACGTTTCTTGAATGGTGGAGCTAATGAGTTAATTCAGCTTACCGTGTCTGTTTTGGCGATCGGTGGTGCTTTCTTTTTGTTGACCCCCAAAATTGCGCTGTTTGCGATGCTGCCGATCTTGCCGATTATTATTGGCTCGATTTGGTTTCAGGGAAAATTGGCTCCCTATTATGCGGAAGTGCGCGATCGAGCGGGCTTGTTGAACGATCGGCTCTCTAACAACCTGGGCGGCATTACTACCATCAAAAGTTTCACGACCGAAGCTTTCGAGCAGCAGCAGGTGAGTACCAGCAGCGAAGCTTATCGCCAGAGTAACCGCAAGGCGATCGCTCTTAGTGCAGCCTTTGTACCCTTAGTTCGGATTTTGGTGTTGGCGGGCTTTTCGGCCACGTTGCTCTATGGGGGTTTTGAGGTGGTCAATGGCAATTTATCGGTAGCCATCTACAGCGGTTTGGTGTTTATGACTCAGCGGTTACTGTGGCCGTTGACTAGACTGGGTGAGACTTTGGATCTATATCAAAGATCGATGGCTTCTACCCGAAGGGTGATGGATTTGTTGAATACGCCTAAGCCGATCGATAACACGGGCACAAGGTCGATCGATCGAGTGCAAGGATCTGTGGCTTTCCAACAGGTGGTCTTTGCCTATGCGGGCAACCCCGCCTTGTTTGAAAATCCTTCTCTGGTAGTTCCTACTGGTCAAACAATTGGAATTGTAGGTGCTACTGGTTCAGGGAAAAGTACGATCTCGAAGTTATTGCTGCGGCTATACGAAATTCAGGGCGGAGTAATTTCGATCGATGGCATTGATATCCGGGAGTTCCATACTTCTGATCTGCGACGGAATATTGGTTTGGTTAGCCAAGATGTCTTTCTGTTCTATGGCACTGTCCGAGAGAATATTGCTTACGGAATGCCTAATGCTAATTTTGAGAAAATCCAAGCCGCTGCCAAAGTCGCGGAAGCCCATGAGTTTATTCAAGCTTTGCCCCAAGGCTATGACACCATTGTTGGTGAACGCGGTCAAAAGCTTTCGGGTGGACAGCGGCAACGGATTTCGATCGCCCGTGCCGTCCTTAAAGATCCGCCAATTTTGGTGTTAGATGAAGCTACTTCGGCGGTAGATAACGAAACTGAAGCGGCAATTCAAAGATCTTTGGCAACTATTACCAAAGATAGAACTACGATTTCGATCGCTCATCGTCTTTCTACCATCCGTCATGCTCACTGTATTTATGTGATGGATCGAGGGCGAGTGGTGGAAAGTGGTACACATGAAGAATTACTGGCGATCAACAAAATCTATGCCAGTCTGTGGCAGGTGCAGTTAGGCTTAGGAGAATCTGCAATTCGTTGATCATTAGGCTGCTTTCTATGGACTGCACTCTGCTACATTGGTATCAGCGAATACAGTTAACAATGACTTAAAAAGATTATTGGTTTATATGTAGAAAAACATTTTTGAATGCCCATGCAATTATCAAGCTATCAGTTGGGTGAGTTCTATGATGAACTATTTTTGGCTGATGGCGGTTTTCGGCCAGCCGCCACTACTCTGCTCGATCGAGTAGCCAGTTTATCGATCGAACAATTGCACCACCACCAGCAAATGGCACAATTAGCATTGCTAAAAATGGGAGTGACTTTCAACCACTATGCAGATAGCCAGTCTACCGAAAAAATATTGCCGTTCGATATCATTCCCCGCATCTTGCCAAGCGGTGAGTGGAAATGGCTAGAGCAGGGGCTAAAGCAGCGTATTGAGGCGCTGAATTTGTTTTTAGCAGATGTTTATGGTGACCAAAAAATTATTAATGATGGAGTGGTACCTGCCGAACTGATTCTTTCTGCTCCCGGATTTTTAAAGCCCTGTATGGGCTTAAAGCCCCCTCGGCAAATTTGGTGCCATATTACGGGC
>JANOXZ010000177.1:0-6379 GCA_031418695.1 Synechococcales cyanobacterium VAR_35_metabat_10 | reverse complement strand
GAGCTACTTTGAAGGAAATTGACTACACCAAATTTGTGGTCACAAGTGGTGTCATCAAATTGTTCTATAAAGGCTTGTGGCGATCGAGCTATTTCGTAAAGTTGGTGACAATTGGAGCATTATTGACTATGAACCAGGGGATATGGTTGCGCTAGCTAGCATTAAATTGACTTTCCCGATCGAGCAAGTTTACGAAGATATTGTATTTTCAGCAGAGAACCATAGTGAAAGCTTAGATAACTTTTCTTGATTTCCCTCATGGTTTGGACATACTTCTACAAGACAAGAAACAACGATTTGAATGCTATGATTTTCTTTTAGATTCTCCAAGCACATCGTAGTCACTAATTTTGAAAACTCCACTATCTTTTTTGAGCGTGAATCTGACAGTCTTTCGTTCAATTCCAGATCTTTTAGGTTGAATGACTCCATCCTTGTTGTACAATCTTGCATCTTCTAATATTTGTACTTCGATACTTGCCTGATCGCTACCTGATTCAAACCTAGTAACACTTTCAATATTTTGAACACCGTATTGATATCGAAATCCATACTGGCGAAGCCATTCCAATGAACTATAGGGTGTTCCATCGGTACTTGGCCCTCTGACTTTATCCTTATAAGCTTTGCCTGTAGTTAGTTGCGAACCTATTTCTTGATCATAAGGAGGAGCAAACATTCTCTGTTTCGCCTGCATCCATCTTTCAATTATTTTTTTAGCTTCATTCTGAGATATTGTGACAGTAGTAGATGATTGTACAGGTGAATTTGTAGTAGGAATAGTGATCTTGCTATTTTGGGATGATATAAGCATAGTGCTAAATATAATAGCCCCAGCAATCATTCCACCACCAATAATTACAGCACCTTTATTATTGTTTTGAGCAGGCAACTGTGTTTGTTGCGGAATGTAGGTTTCTCGTGGTATTGGTGTATAAGCAGCTTGTGTTACCGGTATTGGAACTGGTTCCACTGGCTGGGGTGGTGGAATAAAAGGTTGCGGAACCACTACCGGAATCTCTACTGGAGTTAAATCGATCGGCCTAGCATTCAACTGAGTATTCTTAGCCTCCGCCACTGCCCGATCTTGCTGATCCATGGGTAGCCGAGTCATAAACTCCACCGCATTAGATTCCATCCGATCGAGCGCCACCGCATCACACTGGTAAATCGCTGGATAGCTAGACTTCAGACGCTGAATACCCGCCAACACCTCAGTTGGTGACAGATTACCCATCTCCTGAGCCACCGTTCCCAACATTTCTTGTTGATCCCGCTTATCTACATAAAAGCCTTGCTTCACAGCCACACTGTGTAAAGCCAAATATCTAATGCCTGTTGAAGAGCTAGCATCTTGTACCAACCGGTTATACTCAGCCATCGCCGATTGGGCTGCCGGTATCACCCCAGCCGCCGCTGCCAAATTATGATCGCGCAGCTCCGCTGCCAGCTTATCTTCTAGTTTCTGGATAATGCCCGATCGATCCACCACACCAGGACTCCTAATTAGTTAATACCTTGTCAGAGAAACCCCTTGATCTCTAACTAACCCAAAGACATATTTTTCTCAACTACCGTGACACATTGTACAATATTTCCCTTGGCACAGCAATATTTCTCCACCATTAAAGTACAAGAAGAAGCCTTGAATCACCTTGAAAACTCTCACCACTTATCTCAAGTCGGGAGAAGAAGCTGGGAGATGATGGTTATCCATGAAATTCCTTGCTCTCAACATCAACTCCAGACCTTAGAGCATTCCATCAACATCAATGCCCAACTCTCGCAACTTAGTAGCCAGTAAATCTGCACGTTGCTCTGCCTTTAGAATACGCTCTTGCTTTGAAGGAACCCAATTACCAGCAGCATCGTACCAGCATAACCATTGGCCTTTCACACCTTCATAAGCACCAGTCCATATGCCCAGACCGAGCTGTAAATCATCAAACCAAAACCCTTGACCACTAATAATTTGTTCTACATACTTAGTACCCTGCAAGCAAAACATCCGAAACTGGTTGGAGTATCTGTCAAACACAGCATAGTAAGGAATTCGTAAAATTTGTTCATAAACCTGCCACTTCGTCGGTGGCTTACCAACTACTCGCAGAGTCTGTCCCAAATCTTCAGCTTCAGTACCAGGCGACAATAATTCCACCATTAAAAAAGGTGCTATTTGTTCTTGCCAAATCAGATAACTTAGCCTTAACTCTGACTGCGCAGGACTATCCGATCGACCGAGTACTAAAAACCAATCTGGGCGCTTATACCAGCCGGTATGCTCCACATCATAGTAAAGATTTAGATCAATCCCGATGAATTTTTTTTCGATAGCTGGTACACAGGTTTCACTTAATAAGTGTGGCTGCAAATCATGGAACTTATCAGGCAAACCCATTTCCTCCGGATCTTCACTGGGCAAGTCATACATAGTAGGCAATGTATTGACAGGTACGGCAGGATTATTTTGATACATAATTTCTATACCTCATACTTTCCATATCTTAGCTTATCTACGATTCTATGCATCAGAGCCTGGTTCGTCACTCAGCATAATAGTTGAGAGTGATTGCCGCCAAAGATCGCTAAAGGAATTGTTGGCTGGTGGGGTATCTTCGATTACCTCAGGCACAGACAAATCGATCGATTCCACCGAATTAGCCATAGGCAACCGAGCAGCCAGCCGATCGAACAATTCATTTTCTAAAGTAACTAGGCGCTCTTGAAATTTTTTCTCGACCAAGGCGTTGATCTCGACAACAGTGAGCGCAGGTACAGGTTGGATTGCTTGGTAATGAGCGCGGGCGGTGGCATTGAGGAAGGTGCTAATGGTGCCGCGTTTGATGAGTTTCCAGGAGGGTGCTGCGGTGGGTAGGGTGCTGACTAGGGCCGGATCCACGAGTTTGAAGGTGTCTTGATCGGTGGTGCGTTCGCGGTCTGGCCAGTCGAAGGCGAAGGAAAGGGTGTTGAGGCGGGTGAGGTCGATTTGGCGGGTGGGGTTGGGGACAAGCCAAGCGTGGTGAGGGGTGGCGGAGATTGGGATGATCCAGTAGTTACCGTTGGGGTGCCGATCGAAGATTATTTGTTGGCTGGTTTGGCGGTAGCTATCGGGGCTGAGGTTTGCGGCGATCGCGTAGGCATCTAAAATGTTGGGGATGTCGTTGTATACATCGCTGAATTTTTCGGGGGGGAGGCTGAGGCGGGGAGTGCTGGCGATCGCTGTATCAAAAACTTGGGAAATATTTTGGATGTTTACGGGGAGTTTGCCCTCCTGTAATGATTTCACCAGGCTATGGAGGTAGATTTCGATTTCTTGTAGTCTGTGGGCATTATCCATAGTTATTCACCAATTAATCCTCATCTTTTTCCAACGAATTAAGCATATAGAACTCATGTAGCTTCGCCTGTAACAACGCTTTATCTGGCAACTGCGTCTGATATTCTGCAATTAATGCTGGAGACAGTGAGCGATTCAGTGCATACTCTACCACTTCATCATCTTTGCTGGCACATAGCAGTACACCGATCGCTGGTTTTTCGTGAGGCTTTCGTTCATCTCGATCCAATGCCTCCAAGTAGAAATTTAGTTTGCCCAGATACTCTGGCTCAAAGCGCCCCACTTTTAATTCTACGGCCACCAAACAGTTCAACCCGCGATGGAAAAACAGCAAATCTAATGCGAAATCGCGTCCACCGACCTGCAAAGGATACTCTGAACCCACAAAACAAAAATCTCGCCCTAGCTCAGTCAAAAAATCTTTGAGCTGCCGCAGTAATCCCCCATGCAAATCGGCTTCTGTATGCTGCTCTGGCAAGTTCAGAAACTCCAATACATAAGCGTCACGAAAAACATCCAAGGCATTAGGATGAGATTGTGTCACCAGTGGTGTCACTTTTACCGGATTCAGTACACTGCGCTCGAACAACGCCGTTTTAAATTGGCGTTCTAGCTCACGACTAGACCATTTTTCCTGAATTGCCAAACGCAAGTAAAACTCTCGCTCTTCTGGACGCTTACTCTGGTTCAGTATGATTAAATTATGAGTCCAAGGTAATTGTGACAGCAGTGGTGTCACTTTTGCCTCATCCCGATAGACCTCATAAAATTTGAGCATCCGAAAGAGGTTGCGGCGAGTGAAACCGCGCAGTCCTGGCTGAGTTTGTGCCAGATAGTCTGCCAACTGCTGCACTACTGCATCGCCCCATGCGGATTGCTCTAGCTTACGGCTGATGTATGCTCCTACCTGCCAATATAGCTCTACCAGTTGTGCATTTACTGTTTGCATAACTGTTTGCTTGGCAGATTGAATCATTTCTACCACTTCTACAAAGCTTTTTTCTAGTGCTGAGTCGATAGCTGCGCTTGCACCTTTGGTGTTCGGTTCTGTCATGATTTTTAGGTGAACTCTAGAATTCCTTTTTGTTCTAGTTTCCAGCGCTCATTAGCCCCTAATTGAGATGAGACGATCGCTGGACGCACAATGGTCATACTTTGGTAGCCAGGAGTATAGTTATTACAATCAAACAAGCCGCCAGCAGTTCGCATGTTCATATCATTAACTTTCAGCTTGGGACTAGGGATCAAATAGATCGCGCTATCTTCGTTAAACAACCAATAGTTACCCGATCGATCTTCACCCAAAATGATTTCTTGATGATCGCCAGACCAGCGTTTTTGTAAGTTATCAGCATCCTCAGAGACAATCTTAGGACTATATTTATTTTTAAAATTATCGGTGCTTCGTCGATAGGTATCCAAAAATGGATAAGGTGATGGAGTAGCAGCAGCAGCCTTTTCTAATCCGGGGCTAGGTAAATTATAAGCAGGTTCAGCATAACCAATGTCATTAGATTTTCTTTGAGAAGCTTGTTCGATCGCATTCATCCTAGATGTCAGGTTGCGGGCATTTGCAGCTTCAGAACCGATCGACTTCAACTGATCTCCTTGAGTTTTTTGCTTTTGCTCTGAAGCGCTCAATCTGTCTGTCAAATTCTTAATTTGGCTTCTACTATCACGGCTCTTCTCAGTAAGTTGCTGAATTTTAAGATAAGCCCAAATTAGCCCAGAAATTTCTAACAAGTGCAATAAACCACTCAAGCCACCAAGAATCAAAGGAAACGGTGACGCATCATCACCATCGGTTTTGCTAACGCCCTTAACAGCATTGCTAGCAGCAGGTGTCACAGATGGAGCAGCAATATCGGGAGTACTACTTGTTGCTGGGGTTTCTGAGGGTGGGGTAGTTTTTTCAGCAGCTTTTGTTTTGTCTGGAGTGCTTGCTCCATTTTGCGTGCCTTGAGCGATGGAAGTAACCTCAGTCAGCAACAGACCAGAACTAGTCAAAGACAAAAGAACACAGAGAGTAAATAGATGCTTGGTTTTCATAAAAATAGTTTAAATAAATTCTAAAGTGCCTTGTTGACTTAGTTTCCAACAGTCGATCGACTCTTCCATTACCAACGCAGGCTTAATCAAACGAAAATCTTTGTAATTTTCGCTATATCCATCACATTTATATAGAGCCTGAGCTACGGTATACATCTGAGGAATAATTCTGCGCTGTTTATTGGGTACTAAATAAGAGTATCCCCCTCTGATAATAATCAAAAAATTACCGCTGCGGTTAAGTTTAAAAGTAATGTTAGATACATTGCCATCCCGAATTCTGGCCACAGCCTCATCGGCGATCGAAACATTCTTAGAACCATCTCGCAAAGACTTTGGCACTTCTTGAGAACTACTATTATATTCTTTGATTAAGCCAGATTCTCCTAAGCCAGAACTTCTAACACCCAAACTTCCAGTACTCATTAATGCACTGCTGATTTCCACCGCAGGAGGAGCGATTAACTGATTAACATTACGAGCAGATGGAGAAGATCTAATCATCTTAAGCTCCTCATTCTGTCTTTGTTGCTCCTTAATTAAATCTTGCAACACTCGGTGATGCTCTGCCAAAACTTTTTCACTGCTTTGTTTATGAGTATCTAATTTCTGATTTTGTAAAATTTGCTGTTCTAAAAAACCATTAGTATCACGAATTGCTTTCTTAATAACCTGAATATCTCCAACTATTTTAGAAATATCTGGCATTGAATTTGCCTGCGCAGCGCCCTGACTGCAATTATCTTCCACAGCCTTGATTCTGTCATTTAAACTGGCTAACTCCAATTTCAATGGTTCCAGCTCTAAAGAATCTTGAAGTTCAACATTCATCACCGAAGCTGAAGCCTCACTTTCATTTTTCAATTGGATGCTTTTCAACTGAAAATTTTCCTTGTAAGCCTGACTAGCCCAATCCAGAATAGCTTGACACAGTTCTGGATGCTTAGGCATCGCTTCTACGATGCCAGTTGGCCAACAACACTTTCGGCAATA
>JANOXZ010000176.1:0-6011 GCA_031418695.1 Synechococcales cyanobacterium VAR_35_metabat_10 | reverse complement strand
CTAGGGGAATGATTTGGACTGCTTTCACCCGCATTTCCCGGGGGCTAGGGCTATCTATATAGTGGGTGGGAATGCCCTGTTGAGCAATTAGCTTAAATAAATGGGTGGTAATCTCACAGTTGATGATTCCTTTATCGACGATTGTGCCCTTCTTTTGGGCATTGAACGCGGTGGCATCATCTTTAAAATAGGTGAGCAACACGTCCGGATCCTCGGTCGGGTAAAGGATCTTGGCTTTGCCTTCGTAGAGGGCTATAGTGTCAGACATAAAGAAGTGTAACGCTGGAGCTTTGCAATTTTACCGCGATTGTGACACCCCTTCGAGGTTCTAGGGCAATTGGTATCGCTGAATACCTCTGAGAGAGAGGGCTAAAGAATATTGCCGGGGAATTTAAGTTGCTTCTGCTAATCTCTGGGGTGAAAAAACCCTAAAACCATTAAGAGAGGGGTTTTAGGGTTTCTATTAAGCTCTGGAATGGGGGTTATACCTATCTGTGGGAGTAGCCACTGCGATTGCAGTCGTTGTCTGCATACTCTCTTTCTAACCGCTTAACCTTGCGATACTCCTCGTCTTCTCGAGCATCTTGGATCTTGGTGCGCAGGTCTTTACAGATGCGAGGTTCACGGTACTCTCTGTTCCGATAATCGCCATCTTTTTGAGCGTGGGATTCGCCACCGTGACCATATCCGTACTCAGCGCTAGCGGTAGGAACATTCACTGCTCCAACTAATGCTGTGGCTGAAAGGCAGCCTACAGCAATCATTTGCAGTTTAGAAAAAGTAATAGACATAAATGATTGTCCTCTGGAGTAAGTTATTTGGAGAAGAATCTCCCAGACATGGGTTGTTACACATGTTTGTGGTGGTGACTGCTACAGACAGTAATATGTTCCGCAGACGATTTCTGAGATAGCTCCCACAACCTCATTAATTTTGGCCCGTCTTCAAAAAAATATTGATCGACGTTTGACAGGGTAGTGCGATGTCTGCTACCTTGATAATTTGCCCACAGTTGGAAACTCCCATCGGAGCTGTCAATTTTGTAACCTATGCCAACCATTCAACAGCTCATTCGCAAAGCCCGCGAAGACTATGTAATTAAAACTAAGTCTCCGGCCTTAAAACAGTGCCCCCAACGCCGTGGCGTTTGTACTCGCGTGTACACCACCACTCCTAAGAAGCCTAACTCTGCCCTACGCAAAGTAGCTCGGGTGCGCTTAACTTCTGGTTTTGAAGTTACTGCTTATATTCCTGGGATCGGCCACAACCTGCAAGAGCACTCGGTTGTCATGATTCGCGGCGGACGGGTAAAAGATTTACCTGGTGTGAGATATCACATCATCCGTGGCACTTTAGATACTTCCGGAGTGAAGGATCGTAAGCAAGGTCGCTCCAAGTACGGAGCTAAGAGACCTAAAGTTGCTGCCAAGTAAAACTTGAATAGAGTGCCCATGCTGAGGGTTCCGTCAATTTTTTGCTATTTCACAACTCCACATATTTCCAGCGGATTGCCCCCAACCTGTTCGCTAGGGAGCCATTTAACCTTCTTCAGCCCTATCGATCGTAATTTTTTATGTCTCGTCGTACCACAGTCCCCAAAAGACCCGTCCCCCCAGACTCCGTCTACAACAGCCGCCTAGTTAGCATGATGGTTAGAAGAATCATGTTCAGCGGCAAAAAGTCGATCGCTTTAAACATTGTGTATGACGCAATGAAGCTGATCGAAGAGCGCACCGGCACCGAGCCCCTAGAGACTTTTGAAAAAGCCGTGCGTAACACCACTCCCTTGGTAGAAGTTAAAGGTCGGCGGGTCGGCGGGGCTACTTATCAAGTACCTATGGAAGTACGACCCGATCGAGGCACTGCCTTGGCAATGCGCTGGTTAATTAACTATTCTCGCTCTAGAGCTGGCAAAAGTATGTCGATTAAATTGGCTAACGAGCTGATGGACGCGGCTAACGAAACCGGCAGCGCGATTCGCAAGCGGGAAGAAGTTCACCGGATGGCCGATGCCAACAAGGCATTCGCTCATTACCGTTACTAGGGCTTTGCTCAGCGGTTCTACTCAGTCGGGGCTTGCCCTCGACTGCGTAAATCCACATCGTTTTGCATTAAACGATACCAATTTGTAGGGATTTAGGGCATTTCGGGCGACCGAGATTTTCTAAAGAGTATACAATTGCAAATGCATCAACATTATTTAAAGGACACCAACACCTCAGGAGGTAATCGTGCCACGTACCGTCCCGTTTGAAAAAATACGCAACATCGGGATTGCAGCCCACATCGATGCGGGTAAAACCACCACTACCGAGCGGATTCTTTATTACTCTGGTGTAGTTCACAAAATTGGTGAAGTACATGATGGTAACGACACCGATTGGATGGAGCAAGAGAAAGAGCGCGGAATCACCATTACCGCTGCTGCAATCACTACTAGCTGGAAAGATCACAAGATCAACATCATTGATACTCCCGGACATGTGGACTTTACCATTGAGGTAGAGCGTTCCATGCGAGTACTTGATGGGGTAATTGCAGTATTCTGCTCGGTGGGTGGTGTGCAGCCCCAGTCGGAGACGGTATGGCGGCAAGCTAATCGCTACAGCGTGCCTCGGATTGTGTTTGTAAACAAGATGGATCGCACTGGTGCGAACTTCTACAAAGTCTATGAGCAAGTTTGCGATCGACTTAAATCTAATGCTGTGCCAGTGCAAATTCCGATCGGTGCTGAAGCTGGTTTCCAAGGCGTAGTAGACCTAGTAACCATGCGGGCGTTCATCCACAAAGATGACATCGGCAAAGATATCGAAGAAGTCGATATCCCGGCTGAATTGGCCGAAAGAGCCGCAGAATTTCGCTTGAAGTTGGTCGAAGCAGCGGCTGAAACCACCGACGAGTTGATGGAGAAGTACCTCGAAGGTGGTGATCTATCCCAAGACGAAATCAAGTTGGCCTTACGCAAAGGTACTGTTACTGGGGCGATCGTCCCCATGTTCTGTGGTTCAGCCTTTAAGAACAAAGGCGTACAACAGTTGCTCGATGGCGTAATTGACTATCTGCCAGCCCCTACCGAAGTTCCACCGATCAAAGGCATCATTCCTGATGCTCCAGAAGGCGAAAACGAAGTAGAGCGTCATGCTGACGACGACGAGCCATTTGCAGCTCTGGCCTTTAAGATCATGTCCGACAAGTTTGGTCGATTGACGTTTATCCGGGTTTACTCGGGCGTGGTCAAGACTGGAACCTACGTACTGAACGCTGCTAAGAATAAGCGAGAGCGGGTATCGCGCCTGATTATTCTCAAAGCAGATGATCGGCAAGAAGTTGATGAATTGCGGGCTGGTGACTTGGGAGCGGTACTGGGTCTAAAAGACACCTTTACTGGCGACACTCTCTGTGATGAAAACAACCCAGTAATTCTGGAATCGTTGTTTATTCCAGAACCAGTGATCTCCTTAGCTGTAGAGCCTAAAACCAAGGGAGACATGGAGAAGCTCGGCAAGGCACTCCAGTCTCTGTCGGAAGAAGATCCTACTTTCCGGGTACATACTGACCCTGAAACCAACCAAACCGTAATTGCGGGGATGGGTGAACTGCACCTAGAAATCTTGGTAGACCGGATGCTGCGGGAGTTTAAGGTAGAAGCGAATATTGGTGCGCCTCAGGTGGCCTATCGTGAAACCATCCGCAAGCCAATCAAGATGGAAGGCAAGTACATCAAACAGAGTGGTGGTAACGGTAACTACGGTCACGTAGTAATCGAAGTCACTCCTGGCGATCCCGGTAGCGGTCTAGAGTTTGTCTCCAAGATCGTCGGTGGTTCGGTGCCTAGGCAGTACATCAACCCGATCGAGCAAGGGATTCGCGAAAGATGTGAATCTGGCATTTTGGCTGGCTACCCAGTAATCGACTTAAAAGTTACCCTTGTTGATGGTTCCTACCACGAAGTAGACTCCAACGAAATGGCCTTTAAGTTTGCCAGCTCGATCGCCATCAAAGATGCCGTACTCAAAGCTGGCCCCGTCTTGCTGGAACCCAGCATGAAAGTGGAAGTAGAAGTACCCGAAGACTATATTGGTAACGTCATCGGTGACCTCAACTCTCGTCGTGGTCAGGTAGAAGGCCAAGACTCCAGTCAAGGCATTGCCAAAGTAATGGCCAAGGTGCCCCTAGCGGAAATGTTTGGCTATGCCACAACAATCCGCTCCAACACCCAAGGTCGCGGTGTTTTCTCTATGGAGTTTAGTCACTACGAGGAAGTCCCCCGCAACGTTGCTGAAACTATCGTCGCCAAGAATAAAGGCGTTAGGTAAACAGCCGAATCCAGTCAAAGAGTCTGCATAAGACCCTTTGGCTGCTAATATCAACCCGAGGAACATAAGGAATTAGTTACATGGCACGCGCTAAATTTGAACGGAATAAACCACACGTCAACATTGGTACCATTGGTCACGTAGACCATGGTAAAACCACTTTGACTGCTGCAATCACTATGTCTTTGGCAGCAAATGGTCAGGCACTGGCTCGCAAGTATGATGAAATTGATGCAGCTCCAGAAGAAAAGGCGCGTGGTATTACCATCAACACCGCCCACGTAGAGTATGAAACTGATGGTCGTCACTACGCTCACGTAGACTGTCCTGGACACGCTGACTATGTTAAAAACATGATCACTGGCGCAGCCCAAATGGATGGCGGCATTTTGGTAGTATCGGCTGCCGATGGCCCAATGCCCCAAACTCGTGAGCATATTTTGTTAGCGAAACAAGTAGGCGTACCTAACCTTGTAATCTTTTTGAACAAAAAAGACCAAGTTGATGATGATGAACTACTTGAACTCGTAGAAATGGAAGTACGCGAGCTGCTGACTTCTTACGACTTCGACGGTGACAATATTCCGATCATTGCTGGCTCGGCATTGAAAGCGGTAGAGCAAATGACTGCTAATCCCAAAACCCAAAAAGGCGAAAACGAGTGGGTAGACAAAATCTATGACTTGATGGCTGCCGTAGATAGCTTTATCCCTACCCCAGAGCGGGAAGTTGATAAGCCTTTCTTGATGGCAATTGAAGACGTGTTCTCGATTACTGGTCGTGGTACTGTAGCCACCGGCAGAATCGAACGCGGCATCGTGAAGGTTCAGGACGAAGTGGAAATTATCGGTCTGAAAGATGTCCGTAAAACCACCATCACCGGGATCGAAATGTTCAAGAAATCTCTTGATCAAGGGATGGCTGGTGACAACGCTGGTGTGCTAATGCGCGGTATTCAAAAAACCGACATCGAGCGCGGCATGGTAATTGCTAAGCCCGGTACTATTAAGCCTCACACTGAGTTTGAAGGTGAAGTTTATGTACTGACCGACAAAGAAGGTGGTCGTAAGACTCCGTTCTTCCCTGGCTATCGCCCTCAGTTCTACGTGCGTACCACTGATGTAACTGGTGACATCAAAGCATTTACTGCTGATGATGGCTCCGCTGCTGAAATGGTCATGCCTGGAGACCGGGTGAAAATGACTGTACAGTTAATTTGCCCAGTAGCGATCGAGCAAGGTATGCGCTTTGCGATTCGTGAAGGTGGTAGAACCATCGGATCTGGCGTAGTTTCCAAGATTCTTAAGTAGATCAACCGATCAACCCAGACAGGGGTGAGGCCACTCACCTCTGTCTTTTTCTCTCTTTTTTTATTTTCCTGTACCTCAACAACAAAAAATATTATGGCTACTGTCACCCAGCAAAAAATCCGCATCCGTCTCAAAGCTTTTGATCGTCGCCTCTTGGATACCTCCTGTGACAAGATTGTCGAAACTGCTAGTCGTACCGATGCTACTGCTGTGGGTCCAATTCCTTTGCCTACTAGACGCAAAATCTTCTGCGTACTAAGATCGCCTCACGTAGACAAAGATTCCCGCGAGCATTTTGAAACCCGCACCCATCGACGGATTATCGATATATATCAACCTTCGTCTAAGACGATCGATGCCTTAATGAAACTAGATTTACCAGCTG
>JANOXZ010000175.1:0-1600 GCA_031418695.1 Synechococcales cyanobacterium VAR_35_metabat_10 | reverse complement strand
GGAGTGACATCGCGGATCAGGGTGATTTCTAACCCTGCACCTTGGAGGGCACGAATCGCTGTTTCACGACCCGCACCAGGCCCGCTGACCATCACTTCAAGCTGCCGCATCCCCTGATCCATTGCCCGCTTGCCCGCACTTTCTGCGGCTGTTTGGGCGGCAAAGGGGGTGCCTTTTTTCGCGCCTTTAAAGCCACTAGATCCGCTAGATGCCCAGGAGATCACGTCGCCATTTGCATCAGAGATAGTGACGATCGTGTTGTTGAATGTTGACTGGATATAAGCTACGCCGTTAGGAACATTGCGCTTCTGCTTTTTTGGGCCAGTCTTTTTACTAGGTTGTCGAGCCATGTCGGTCTATGTATTAGAAAATGTCAATGAGGTAATCGATATCAATATCCACTGCTGTCGGGTGCGATCGCTAGACTTGGTGCGCTCGATCGAATTAGATCTTCAGGTAGTATAGCCATCGAACTAATTGTTACGGTTGCCGTCTGCCTAGTTGAGTTGTGACTGGAGCTATAGACACACTAATTGGCGATAAGTAACATCTCGATCGATCGCCACTAATATGGGTGGAGAAGATTCTAAAGCTACTAATCGCCAATTGGCTATCGATCGGTTGCCACAACCATCGAACCATGTTATTTCTTGCCAGGAGCTTTTTTCTTCCCAGCGACGGTTGCGCGACGACCACGACGTGTCCGTGCATTGGTGCGCGTCCGTTGACCTCTGACGGGTAAACCCATCCGGTGTCTGCGTCCACGGTAAGAACCGATGTCGATCAATCGCTTGATGTTCATCGATTCCCAACGGCGAAGGTCGCCTTCGATCTGATAGTCTCCTTCTACGCGCTCGCGCAAAAGAGTAACATCAGCATCGGACAAATCCTTAACTCGGATATCGGGGTTTACACCCGTTTTTGCTAATACTTCTTTGGCGCGGGTCAACCCGATACCATAGATGTATGTCAGACCGATTTCCACTCGCTTGTCGCGAGGGAGGTCTACACCTGCTATGCGTGCCACACTTATTTCTCCACTATACTTTACTCACCGATCTGACGATCTAGACTGAAAAGGTCTAGGTGTGGACTGTCGCAACTCGCCGCACCAATATTTTTCATCTAGTCGCCGTTGGACTCGAATTTGGGTATTGATGACTAACTAGCAACTTGGACTAGTCATCTAACCTTGACGTTGTTTATGTTTCGGGTTGGCACAAATGACCATGACCCGACCGCGCCGACGAATGACGCGACACTTTTCACAAATCTTTTTAACAGATGCTCTGACTTTCATGCCAATTGGCGCAACTACTGCAAGCTTAATATTATAACATTCTACAACGAATTGTCCTGCGCGATCGCACTGCAATTCTCCCAAATGGCGATTCACCAGATGGGGACGCACTTATTTTTGGGGTCAAACCCCTGCAAATTTGGCTACTTTTTATTCCGCAATCGGTACGTGATGCGCCCTTTACTCAGATCGTAGGGGGTCAGTTCGACTTTGACGCGATCGCCTTGAAGAATTTTAATATAATTACGACGAATTTTACCGGAGATGTGGGCTAAGACGTTAAACCCGTTATCCAGATCG
>JANOXZ010000174.1:0-4202 GCA_031418695.1 Synechococcales cyanobacterium VAR_35_metabat_10 | reverse complement strand
GCTATGTGCTAAAATTTTAGCCTGTCACACTAACAAACCGTTCGAACCGACACAAGAAAAATTCTAGTAAAGGTTAACCGCACTGTCAACTGTAGTTAACAGGGTGCTGGTTGATCTGGTGCGGTTCAACTTGATCGTTAGGCAGAAAATATCAGGAAAAGATTTGGAGTTATTGATGTGTCATGAACTTTATCAGGTGTACAGATGAACATTGACCTTGGGATTCCGGGTTTGACACTTCCTTTTCCAGATTTGCCAACCGTACCAGACTTAGTTGATAAGGTTAAAAGTTCGGTAGCAGGAATTTTTTCCCCTGTTAGTAATTTGTTAGGCTCGTTCATCGGCAGTAACTTAAAAAAGGCGGCAGAGCCTTTACTTAGAGAACTCTTTGAAAAACTGAAGCTACTTCTGCAAGATTTATCATTCGTGGCAAGTGAGCTACTTACTAAAACAGAAGTATTGGCAAGAGGGTTGATCGAACAGATTCTCAAAGGAATCTCTGGGTTAAGAGCAGAAGTAGAGAGTATGGTTAGCAATATCTTGGTCAAAGCTCAGGATACAGTAAACCAGATGACCCAAAAGGTAAGAGATAATCTCATAAATCCTTTCTTTGCGAAGGTGGATGCTCTGAGAAAATCTTTAGTTCAGGACGTAAAAAAAATTATTGATCAAGTGAGTGATGCAGCTCTCAATGTCATCAATGAAGCAGGCGAAGTTATTACTGCCACAGTTGACTCCTTTAAAAATGAGGCGTTGAAGTATTTGTTAGAATTTTTTCCGTGGGATCTACCTTGGGACAAAGATGCTTGTAGGAAAAAACTTAAAATACAAGGAATACCAGGCCCAGAGCTTGGGGATGACGACATTTATGAACTTCTCAAGTGTCGTAGATTGGCAATGTTTGATGAAGAAAAAGAGATTGAGTCTTCGATGAATGTTGGAGTTCTACAAAACCTATACGCACACCTTCAGAATCAGGCATGGCATTTATCTTGTTCAGCAAGAGGTTCAATTCCAGGAATAGCTTCAGGTTCAAAGACTGAAGCTATTGAGGATTGGATTGAATATGGAAAACTTTATCAACTTTGGAATCAATTTGAGGATGAAAATATGGCAATACTGGATGAACTTAACCAAAAAGTTCAAGAACTTGACACAAAGATTGCTCAGTTTGAGGCAAAGTCGGCTCAGCTCGATCAGTTGAGCAATGACGTTCAAGCGGTTCAATCTCTGACTACTGCTGCTCAAGGCACTGCTAATGATGCAGTAGTCAGAGCTGATGCTGCTCAAGCTACTGCCAACAATGCAGCTAATATGCAGCAGCTTGCGGATGTCACCAACCGTCTTGCTGGAGTTGAGAATACACTGACAGTAACTCCCAGGTTTTCAGATGAATTCACATTGAATGTACCAGATAACGGAATAGTTGTTGCTTTACCAATGTTGCCAGCTAATAAATGCTTTGCATTTATCACTAGAGTACAAGGAGCTTTCGCTGGTGGAGGTGAATGCGTATGGGTCGAAGTTCGGGGTGATGGCCTCTGGTATCTTTGTGGTCAGGCATTGCAGCCTGGGATAAGAGTTTCCGCTAGGTGTGCAGGTACACCCTAGATAGTTTTCTAACAAGCTTTTGTACACAAAACTGGCTTCACTTTAAGCCGGAACACTTTACTCAATAAGGAATAGTTCATGACTTTTAATCGCGAAACGGACAAGATTGCAATCACAGTTCCCGAATTTACCTTTAAAAAAGGGGGTAGCATTATTACAGATTGGCTTTATTCTGAACCCTATCTTGTAACTCTGGCGATAGATAGTCAACTTGTTGCCCAAGAGCCTCTAAATTTCAACTTCGTTGAGTTTCCAAATGTTCGTAGTGGTAACACTGTCAAAATGATAGGAGATGGGCATCTTGTCTATGGCCCTGGCAATCCGGGAGAATTCATTGCTGTTTCAGTTTTGTTAATGGAAGGGAATAGTCAAGACAAAGAGTTAGGAAAAATAATAGGAGAGTTTGTTAAAAGTAGAGCAGTCGAAATAGGCGTAGCAGCAATTATTGCTACTAATCCAGGTGCTGGTACAGCTTTAACGCTCGTCAAAGACGTCACAGCTTTTGTTAGCGATCGAATGAAGGAGAAAAAAGATACACCTCTTTATCGTGTCGAAGGTATTTTTCTTAGAGATACATCTGTCCCATATAGTGTCAACCGTCAGATCACAAGTGGTAATGAATTTGCCGATTTGAGCATCAAGGTTATTCCCTTAAATATGCCAAATGGGCAAGGGCCAGTTCCTGAAGTAATTGGCTCATGAGACTAATTAGAACCACCTCGGATTCACCTACTGATGATGGAGGATAATTGGAGCTGACTGATCAGGTGGAAGTTTAACATCAGTAATTAGGTGCAATCAAATGGATAAAGATTCTCAAAAACAAGCCAATCTTAAAGTTAAAGAAAAAATTGAAATTTTACAAGGGATTCTAAATATTCTCCGAGATTCTTCAATATTTTCCATTTTTTTACTGCTTGTTTTATTGCCACAATTCATGTATCGAAAGCTAGTTGATGCTGGTTTTGTTAAGGGTCAAATTGCTGGCTTTACTTGGGAAAAGCAATTTGAGAAAACAGATGGAAAATTGATTGAGGCCGCAAAGCAAATTGACAACCTAAAGAAGGATTTAGAAAAGTCAAACAACATTATCCGGGAGCAATATGAGAATCCCAAAAAACAAGACTCAAAAATTGAAGAGCAACTGAATAGAAATAAAGAGACAATTCAACAGGTTGATTCTATAAATACTAGTATACAAAGCACTCTAAAGGAGAATACTCCACTTTTAAGTCCTAAAGTAAATGCAGAAATCAGTTCACTAATTGGCATTGTAAATGAATATAAGATACAGATTTTTTATAATGAAAGTAAATCCAATCAGAAGAATGTAGCTTTAGAAATAAAGAGCGCATTAGAAAAAACAGGTGTCAAGTCCACTATTCAAGTTCTTGCTCAACTTCCACAGATAGACAAAGCCTCTACCGATCAAATTCGATACTTTGCTGCTGATGAAAGAGATGTAGCGTTTGCTTTGCAAAACATACTGAATGAATCTTATTCTAAATCAAGCTTTAAGTTACAGACCGTTTACACTCCATCTCCAGGTTCGGTTTCAATTTTTTTGAAATCATAGGAATTGTTGATGTTTGGCGGTGCCTAACAAGCGCAATGCAGCGGACAAGAACAGCTTAATTGTTTAGGGATACAAGTTTCTAGTTGCTGCTGATTGCGATCGTAACCCCGAATATTCCTCAAGACATCTTTACGATCGCCCCCAGAAAACCTTGAGAGATCGCCAATTTCACGACCAATCCTCCAACTGCAACCCAGCGATTTGATCAAAATCTGATCGATTCCGCGACAGCAAGATCGAACCTTGGGTCAACACGATCGCAGCAATCTTCAGATCCATCGCACCCAAACGTGGATATTGCTTTCGCAATTGTCGAGATACATCAAATGCAGCAGTATCAAACGCCAATAGATTAATCGACCGATAGTCCATCGCTAGCTGTTGCAATCCATGATAGGCCGAAGTTACTTTCTCCGCCGTTTTAGCCTGACTAAGCAACAATCTACCTTTGACCTGCTCCTCACAGCTAATCACCGTCGTCGCAACTTGATCCACAAGCAAAACGGATAGCCGAGTCCTGATACGTTGACCTTCCAAACCATCTCGTTGTACAAGGCTGAGGTGATCCGTATCCAAAATATACATAGAGAACCGCTGCATCAATCAACCATATCCAGCCAATCATCCTGCGCTGACTTGCGCCATTCCCGCCCCAAACGCTCCGCATCATCAAAATCGGGATCGTCAGCAAAACTACCCGCAATTTTGTCCCACCAAGGCATTTGCGGCATCTCCTCCTCTGTCATCAAAAGCCGCTTAACCTGTACCATCTCCTCTTCCAAGGTAGCAAGCCGAGCCTCTAGCTGCTGTGTAGTCATAGTTGAAACCCTATCGAGTTGTCTATTCACAATCATAGCGCATCCCCTCAGCATCATCAGCACTTCCAATTAGTCCGTTACTCCATTCGAGTGCTTCAAGTTCTCTTTCTGTATCTGCTGCCATTGATTGATATGCGGATGCCAAATCTTCCCATAACACATGTGGACGCGCCAAGTTTTCTAGGAATTTACTGATA
>JANOXZ010000173.1:0-2563 GCA_031418695.1 Synechococcales cyanobacterium VAR_35_metabat_10 | reverse complement strand
GGATATCTTGGAAGCTATTCATTGTGGCGCTGTGTTGGTTGTAATTCCCAGCTTCCACCACAAGTGGTCAAGCTTCAAGTCTGACCACTTGTGTAATATTTCTATGTGACTCAAATGACGATAAATAGTCTAAACTACAGTCTGGATATCCGGTCGAATTATGTAGCTTTCGATCTTCAATTACCTTCGGGGCAATGAGGGGAGGAGTCACTCATTCGAGTGTCTATTGGTATGGATATAACGTTAAAGCGGGTGCGTTAAAACTGGCATTATTTCCTATGGATTTTGTAAGGATTTTAAGAATTCAACCAAATCTTTAAATGAGGGGCACCGCTCGGCACAAATTCCCAAATTAAGCCTCTCGGCCAGTTCAACATTCATGTTGGTACTATAGCGAGGTTTTCGATTTTCCCCTTTGGACAGTTCTATCAGCTTTTCTTTCGGTTGGCTGATCTGGTCAGGATTTGAGTTGGCAGAACCTTTTCCTTTTCCAATATATTTAATTACCTCTGGATCAGACCAAAACCAAGCTTCCATCTCTTCAATAGGGATACAAATATGTTTATTAGTTACAACGGAAGATAACGATTCTAGTTTCTTTCTTAACTCCGATTCATCGTTGAGAGAATTGTTGTCCGGATTACGATCTAAGTCATGAACAATGATAAAAGCATTATAACCGGCTTTCGACATTTCTAGAAGATGAGCTGTTAGCTTTAGCTTTAATTTACCACAACCTTTAGAACTCCACTTTTTTGTTTTGATGCTTTTATCAAGAACGCGATGAATGATTTTTCGTACTACTTCATAGTCCGTATCATCTTCAGTAATCACAGCAATCAAACAATTATTACTCATCGAGAATCCCACTGTAAATCCAATCTCCTAAGTCACCTTTTTCATTAAGATATCCTACAACTCTGTGGATTTCACTTGGACTCAATTTTCGTACAGAAATTTTTGCATCATCTCGATAGATTAGATTAATTTTATCTGGTTTAGCCCAAGAAACCACTTGTGGTGAATGAGTTGAGAGAATTAGGTTTTCTCCAAGTGTGTAAGCCTCAATTTCATTGAGTAACTTTTCTAACATTCCAGGATGGATTTGCATCTCTGGCTCTTCAATAATTTTCAGCGGGCTTGGTGACGAAGAAATAATCTCTATTAAAATTGATAGTACTCGGATTGTTCCGTCAGAAAGAAAACCGACGTTAACCCCATCTAGTAGTACAGAAGAAATATATCCCTCATCTAGTAGAAAACCATATCGCTTATTACCATCCTTGCTGTTTTCACTTGGAATAAACTTTTTAACAGTTATGCTTTCTCCAATCCCAACTCTGCGGCAAATATTTTCAAGCTCATTAATGTCACCATCTTCCATAAGACGAAGCATTTTAAATGCTAGACTGTCCGCTAGTGAGGAACCACCAGAGATACGAATTTTATTATCATCTCTTTGTAGTATTAGAGATTGACGACGTTTGAGATTTCGGCGAACAGGTAATTTCCCAATTATTTTAACTTCTTTTAGAACGTTATAAACCCACTTCATTTCCCTTGGTAATTCAAATGTACTATCGGGTAAGCGAGAGCGTCCAAATGGATTGGTACTACCAAGAATAATTGAATTTTCTTCTTGGTCGATTTTTGTTATTCCAAGCTTGGTTGTCCAAATTCTTTCTTCTTGCTCATCAAGATACTGGCAACAATCGTTCCAGGAGAATTGATTCTCCTCTGAGCTATCATTTTCATTCGTGGACTCATCAATGTCTGAATCTTCTATAGAAATAGTTAGCGGAATTAATTCATACTTATATTTTAGCCGCCTCTGGTTTGGGGTTAAAATTTCGATGCATAAAACTTTTGGGAAGTTCTCTGTATCATTGAACCGATTTCTACCTAATCGGCCAACAGCTAATGATGCAATAGCTTCAAAACCTTCAAGGATGGCTGACTTCCCAGCACCATTTCGACCAACTAATATTGCGACCCGATCACTTAAAGACACAGAAACCTTACCACCTAGAACATCCCAACCGTCTAAGGTGAAAGATAAGAGACGAGGTTGATTTCCATAACGCAAAATACAGTTTTCCTTTTTTATGCTGACTGACTACCCTGATTTTACCTGATTTCAGGAAGCGAAGGCATCAAAAATCATCATTACTTCTTGACAACCAGATCTATTAAGACTTTTGGGAACAGATCGAAACTTTCCCTAACCATCATTCCCACTCTGCAAGCAGTCCTTGGTATAATCAGAAGGACTTTGCAACCTCAGTCTAAAACTATGGCTAAGCTACTAGCAACCTTAAGAAATGGTAATTTAGAGCCTTCTGAGCCGATCGATTTCCCCGAAGGCACCCAACTTTTTATCACTGTCAACCTTACTCAAGAAACTGAAGACTGGACTGATGAAGGGGTGCGTGTGACTTTCTAAGGAGAAAAATCAAATCGCCTTGTTAAGGTAAGCAGCCCGCTGAGCCAGTACTTTAGGTAAGTTCTCTCTTTTCCACCTAGCTCCGGTTATTTTAACGCGACTCGCTATCTGCTTTATCGT
>JANOXZ010000172.1:0-26437 GCA_031418695.1 Synechococcales cyanobacterium VAR_35_metabat_10 | reverse complement strand
ATCGGTAGATGTTGCCAATCAAAAGAAAGTATCACCGCCTGCGGCACCGATCGAAAAGGCTAGCGAAAAGGCTAGCGAAAAGGCTATGGTAGCAACATTGCCTAAAGCTTCGCCCCAAGCTGAAGTAACTGACTCTAAACTCACCATTACCAATGCTCAGGTATTGATAGAATCTTGGTTGCAAGCCAAGGAGAAAGCGCTTTCTGCCCAGTACGATGTGGCAGCTTTGGATCAAATTTTGGCTGAGCCTGCTTTAACCCGTGCTAAGCGGCGATCGATCGAAGCAAAGGCTGGTGGTGCTTATTGGGAGCATCAACATACAGTAAAAATCAATGCGATTAGCAACAATCCTGGTGGTGGCGTTATCGAAGCCAGTGTCAATGAAATGTCTAAGTTTTATAATGCCAACAAACAGCTTAATGGCAACTACTCTTATGACAAAAATGTACGGGTGCGGTACGCTTTGGTCAACAATAATGGTCGCTGGTTGATCAAGGATATGACCGTAATTCAATAACATGCCAGAGAGTCTTCTTCAAGCCTATACCCCGTTGTTTTTCTGGACAGGACTCGGTTTCCTGATAGTAAAATTTCTGCCAGAAAGTTTCCCAAAACTGCTTGGCAGGAGTTTGTATTGGGTTGGTGTACCCTGTGAAATTTTTGCTCTGGCTCGCCAAAGTGGTGAATTAACAAGTACTAAAATTGCCCCTTTCCTGACAGCAGGAGCGATTTTGTTTGGCTTGGCCCTGGGGGCAATTAGCCTAGCTCTTAGTCGGCGGTTAATGGAGCTACCACGGCTAGAAAATCCTAGTTTGCAAGGCAGTTGGCTGCTCTGTTCTATGCTGGGAAATACTGGTTTTATTGGTCTTTCGGTGGTGCCCTTTTTGGTAGATGCAGAGAGTATTCCTTGGGCCGTGTTTTACAGCGTTACTCAAAATGTGATTGGCACTTATGGTATTGGGGTGCTGGTTTCCAGCTATTATGGCCGCCAAATGGGCACTAGCCGACCCTGGTGGGAGTTATTGAAAGATTTAGTGACAGTGCCTTCGCTGTGGGGTTTCTTTTTTGGTTTTACCACTCGTTCTATTCCTTTCCCGCCCCTAGTAGAAACCAGTCTGCATGGATCGGTGATGGTGGTCATTGCTGGGGCTTTTGTGTTGATGGGAATTCGTCTCAGTCAAATTGGTGGCTGGCAGAGCTTACGTCTAGCGGCCATCCCCGCAGTTTTGAAAACCGTGGTGATGCCGGGAGTTGTGGGATTGGTAACGTTACTGGTGGATATGCCCAGTCAGGCCAGACTGGCGCTGGTAATTATGGCTGGCGTGCCTTCGGCCTTTGCGGCGCTCATCTTGTCAGAAGAATATAACCTCGATCGAGATTTAGCCGCCAGCAGCATTATTAACAGTACGGTGATTTTTCTGGTGATGATTCCGGTCTGGGTCTACTTTTTTGCTTAGGTAGAAGGTCTGCCATTGACAGTTTGGTTCACAGTGAGTACTTGACTTTGCTGAATACGCCAGCCTGCAGAGGTTTTTACCCAAGTATCACGAGAAGTGGTTTCGTAAACAATTTTGTTTGCACCCAGGCTCATATTGGATGTTTGCTTCACAACTGCTTGTATTTGACTGTTCTGAGGGCTAAATGACTGAATAGCGATTTTGCTGCTAGTAACATTCACTGGACGTAACAAGGGAGCGTAATAATCGCGCAGATCGGCAGCGCTGCGATTTACACCTTGGGTATCGGTATAAGCATAGTCCGCAGTAAAGTAGCTGGTGGCAGTATTTAGATCTTTTTTGGCAAAAGCACTAGCAATTTTGCTGTAAGTGCCTTGAATTTCCGATCGGGGGCTAGCGGCTTGAGCAACTAGCGCAGGGGCAGCAGTCAAAGCTAAAGCAGTCAAAATTGGTAGAGTGCGAAAATACATGTAGAGTTTGGTAATAAGGAATACTGGTCGGGACGAGTTGCTGTTTTAATAAGTTCCGTGAACTAGACATTAAAATACCCGATCGATTGTATTCGATCGGGTGATAAATAGAGCTAGAAATTAAACGTCTTTTTTACCGAAAATGCCAGATTTGAAGTTGTTGAGTTCGCTGGTCAGTTCGTTACGAGTCTCAGCTCTGAACAAATAGCGCCATACGAACCAGGCAGTGTAGCCCAGACCAACCATTTCAAAGGTGGGTGCCAACAGTGGAATTTCGTTGATGGCCGACAGTACGGCAAGGGTCAACTTCAAGCCGACAATAGTGCCAAACACAATGCCCACAGTGGTAACTGCGCTTTTGTTATCGGCATAGAATTTTTTAACGTCTGAGGGTAAAGCGGCCAAAAATTCAGTGGCCTGCTTGGTCATGTCATTAATACCTAGGTCATTGGTAGAAATTTTCGCTAAGGGGGCACTAGTGCCAGAATTTATCCCCAAAGGATTGGGCATGTCTGCCGTGGTGGTTTCTGCAACCTTGGTTTCTGCTGGGGTGTCACTCATGATTTTTATCCTAAGTTTTATAGGGAGTATTCTTTAAGGGATCAAAAGAGATCAATATGATCCTTTCTTCCGTAATGCCCCGAACGTCGTCCTAGCATGACTTTATGTCTCTAACGACGCTCAGAATGAGCAAATTTCCCTACATCTTATCATGCTCATTTCCGATCCCTGGCAAGATTGACGAAATGTATCGGTTCTCGTTACAAAACCAGACCAGAAAAGCTTTAGATTATCTCGCAGCTATCGCTGGAATCTTTGCTGCGGCTAATTGCTCAGAAACCTTGGGAGCATCTTTGCTCCAAAGAATTTCGCAGGAGTTGTTGGGGCTTTCGATCAGGTTAATTTTGTGTAAAGAGGCACCTAGCTGACGAATGGGTTCATCCAACAAGTTGGCAATATAGAAAGCAATATTTTCAGCCGTAGGCACGATGTCTTTAAAGTAAGGAATATCTTTGTTCAAAAAAGTGTGATCCAAAGGCTCTACGGCAATCTCATCAATTAATTTGTTCAGAGCCACCAACTCTACCAACATGCCAGTGCGGGGATCCATTTCGCCTTTGACAGTCACATCCAGATGATAATTGTGGCCATGACCGTTGACCCGAGCACATTTGCCATAAATTTCGGTGTTTTCTGCGAGGCTCAGGCTATCGAGAGCCAGGCGGTGCGCTGCGCTGAAGTGGGTACCAACGGTCAAAAAAGCTTCCATGTCATTACCTAGGTATTCTGCAAAAAGTTCGGGATGTTCGTAGAGAGTGATGCTGACGATCGGCAAATGATCAACTAGCCGCAGCCAAATCTGGCGGGCGATGTTTTCGGTGGTGGGTAAGGTCTCCGTAAACTCTGGCCAAGTTTCATTAATTAAACGACCATCAAGCTGAGCGGTGACTTCTTTTTTGATCACATGCTTCACATCAGACAGGTTCAAGACCATCCCTTTGTCATCGATGTCGCCATACATGCGCACAAACAGCTCGTAGTTATGGCCATGGCCGCTGGGCAATGCTCCCAAACCAAACCGGGCTTCGTTTTCTGTCAAATTCAACTCTGGTAAGTAGTAGCGATGGCTAGACGAGAACTGCGCTCGTCGATTGATTACACACTTCATGTTGGGGTGTTCTGGGGATGATTTAGCTACAAGAAGACCGATGGTCTGTTACGAATTATAAACCGATCAGGAGTTACTAGTTAATTTGTCGCCCAGTTTAAATTGAAGAATCATAGATTTTTTTCTTTGACTACTGCAGATCTGAATAGATCGACGATCGGCAATAAAAGCAGGTTGATCCGGTCGGGCTCAAAATTTTTACTCCCTCGAATTCTAAAGACTTTTAATAGATTTTGCTGTTAACAAAAAGCTCAAAGCCATGTAACTTATAGGAACACAGTCATCAAATCCCCTTGCCATCATGGTACGCACCGCTTCTACTATGCTCCCCCTCGGCACTGCCGCCCCAGCCTTTGAATTACCCGATGTGGTCAGCGGTGCAACAATTTCGATCAACAGCTTCGCCGGTAAAAAAGCACTGTTGGTCATGTTCATTTCTGTTCACTGTCCTTTCGTAAAGCATATTCAGACCGAACTAGCTTTATTGGGCAAAGACTACAAAGATTATGGTTTGGGTATCGTGGGCATTAGCCCCAACGATGCCGTGAAGTATCCAGATGACGGGCCAGAAAGCCTCAAGGAAATGGCCACTACCACTGGCATGAATTATCCGATTTGCTATGACCAAACCCAACAAACAGCCATTAATTACACTGCGGCTTGTACTCCCGACTTCTTTTTGTTTGATGCAGAGCGTCGCTTGTGCTATCGCGGTCAACTTGATGACAGTCGCCCCAGCAATGGTAAACCAGTAACTGGCAAAGACTTACGGGCAGCGATCGTTGCTGCTCTTTCTGGCGAACTGGTAGACATCAATCAGCGACCCAGTATCGGCTGCAATATTAAGTGGGTTGAAGGCAACGCGCCAGAATACTTCACTGGAGTTAGAGCAGAAGAAGAATAAAAGCTTAACCTGCTCTTAACTAGCAGCCAAGAAAATGTTACCTTGGCTGCTAGGGAACAAAATAATTCAAAGTTTAGTCTGGGAGATCTGGATCACAGGTTCAAACACAATGAATTGAGCATAATACAATTCAAGAGTGTATACTTGCAGTTAAGTGTGCATGGTGCAGTTTGCCCTGGCCTACCATTTCGGTAACAATAAACTCCTCTACCCCGGAAAACACGATGAGCAAAACCTTATCTCCCTTCGCCTCCAATACATCTGCGAATTGGGGCGGCCTCCGCAAAGTAATCGCCGACACCCCCGGATTTCAACATTGGTGTAGTGTTAGCAAAGAGTCCGAAGGGCGTGACCTTGATCGTTTAATCCAAACTTATCTATCTGAAACATTAGAAACTCTAGCTTATTAAAAGTCTAAGTTTTAATATTTCACTAACGATACGCCGCGTCAGTCACTCACACAATACTGATGAGGCGTTTTCGTTGACCGTATATTATTCAATAACCTTCCTACCTGAATAAATATTCTCACGATTTACAAAAATTCTGTTGCTTTCATCACATTCTCTTAAGATTCTTTGCCAAACAGTTTTCAGAGCTGTTGTCCGATCCCTTGAGGAGATGAGTTGGTGGATTGAGTGCTGCAATAAACCCCAGCAGCACTCAAAAGTGCAAACGTACACAGCGTTCCAAAGACTAAGGGCTTCCAAGAAGAAGCGTTACTGGTTTCCACTTTTGGGGAATCAACGGTTGTGGTTATGGCCGAGTCAGGTAACTGTTGCAGATCGGCGATAACATCTTTGGTTGACTGATAGCGATCGACTACCTGAGGACAAATCATGCGATCAATGATGCTGGCTAATTCTGGAGCTACCATAGCATTTTCTCTCCAAGATAGTTTATCAGCCACTCGGGTCAAGCGGCTGGGATGGGTGCGAGTTAAAAGTTGAATGGTGGTGATCCCCAAACCATAAATATCGCTAGCAAAGCCCGGTTCACCGCGAATATGTTCAGGCGATCGATAGCCAGCAGTGCCCACTACTAAGAAGTCAGCGTTGGATTCATTGGTATTTAACTCTTTAACAGCCCCAAAATCAATCAGTACATAGCGATCATCTTTACTGCGCTGAATAATATTCTCTGGCTTGATATCTCGATGAACAATTTGATGCTGATGAACGTGGGTCAAAACTTCCAACATATCTAGCAAAAAATCTTTGATCTCTAGCCCCGACCAACTGCGACCCCGCAAATACTGCTTACCAAGGTCAGCACCAGCAACAAAATCTTGCACTTGAACATTTCCCCATTGCGTTCAAAACACTCGGTGCTGTTGGGGATACGACCATGGCTGAGTAAATCTAAAACCCTGGCTTCGGCTTTAAACAACTGCAAAACCCGAGGATGTTGAACTCGAGGCTTCAGATGCTTGATTACGCAAGGTGATTTTTCAGGAGAAGCAAGGTTTCTGGCTAGGTAGGTTGCGGCAAAGCCTCCTTGGCCAAGTTTTTTAATTATCTGAAATCGACCGTCAAGGATGGTGTTCATGAGGTAGCCGATAGGACACCCGAAGATTATGCCCTAAGGATGGTGCCTGAACTGTATTAAAGGCGACTTTTTCAGGTCAGTTTTTCCGATGAATCTAACTAGTAAAATTAATGAATGACTAGATTCCATGCTTTCTGCACGGGGATCAATTATCACCTGTCCCACACTATCCAAAATTCTGAAAAATCATGAACAGCAACTGGGACAATTTTCTGCAAAACTTGGGCGAATGGCGTGGTTCTTTCACCACCTTTTCTGCCGCTGGCGAAATATTAAGCAATACAAAATCCATTTTGAATTTAGTAGCTTCCGAAGAAAATAAGTTAGTAAAATTCCGGGTACGTCGCTATGGTGATGAAGGCTATAGTTCAACACCTACTACTGATTTCACAGAAGAATATCGGACGATCGGGCGACAGAATGTTTTCTTTGACACTGGCGCTTTTTCTAAAGGCACCATCCAAATTTCGCCCGTCTCAGACTTTGCGGCAGAATATGGTTTTGTGGCTAAAAATCGCCGTCTGCGGTTTGTGCAGTTGTTTGATATGGAGCGCAATTTTAGTAAAGTGGTGCTGATTCGAGAATTTTTGACTGGCACAGAGTCAATGGAACAGCCACCTTTGACAGTCGATCGATTAATAGGTCGCTGGGTTGGCCAAGCTACTACTGCCTATGCTGATTTACGCAATCCGGAGGTGATCGAAACTTGTTTGGAAATCCAAAGAATCGGGTCTGAGAAATTACAGCAAACTCTTACTTTTGGCGATCGTAGTATTTCTTCGACGGCTTTGATCACAGAAAATAAATTGATCTTTGCCGATACAAATAGAGAGATCTTGCTACTCCCCGATGGTGGATCGAGTAACGTTCCCTTACAGGTCAATTCCCGCACTCCAGTATTTGTAGAAGCCGGATGGTTAGTGACCGACACTGATCGTCAGCGAATTCTGCGCAATTACAATGACAAAGGCGAATGGGTAAGTTCTACCCATGTAATCGAACAGAAACAATAGAAAATAGCAGCGGTGGTACAGAAAACCCAACGTAGGGGCAGGTCTATCGACAATCCCAAATATCCCAATAAAACCTGCCCACCCCAACTATTCAAATACCGCCGGTCAATGTAAAAATTCCAGAACCAAATTATTGAATCGATCGGGGAATTCCAAAAACGGATGATGCCCACAGTTTGGCCAGATCTCTAGTTGATGCTGAGGAATTTTAGTAGCCATGTGGGCTTGGGATACCGGCAACACCCGATCGACCTCGCCCCAAATCACCAAAGTCGGCTGCTGGATTTGGGGTAAGTTATGGATAATTTCTTGATATACCTGGGGTTTCACTCCCCAAAGATTAATATTGGCTTTAGCCAAACCAGCGATCGGTTTTTGCCGACCGGGTAAAGAAAATATCTCATAGCGTCTCTCGATCCAATCTGGAGGCAAGTTACCTGGATTAGCAAAATTCCACTTCAACATCGAGGGAATCATGGCGCGGCTGGGTCGGAGTAAATTGATTACTCCCGGAATCGTCAACAGCCGTAGACCAAGATTGATCTGTTGCCCCCAACCCAAAGGCGCAGACAAAATCAGTCGATCAAGCATGTCTGGAAACAGATAGGCAAAGGTTAATGCCGCTCCACCGCCCATGGAGTTACCCAACAGATTGATCTTCTCCAGACCCTGGCTCTGAGCAAAAGCCCGAATAAACTCCGCCTGAGCCGCCAAACTGTAATTAGCATTTACCAACTGACTAGACCGGCCACAGCCATATAGATCAAAGGCATAGACCTGATGCTGCTGAGCTAAAGGCGCAATGTTGTACAGCCAAAACTCGATCGAGCCATTGCCCCCATGGAGCAAAATCAACGGACTGCCCTGATTGCCCATTTGCCAGTAGCGAGTTTTAACTCCTGCGACCTCTATATATAAGTCGGGATATGTGGGAGAATCGGCTCCCATTAGATGCGTACCAGCAAATTAGTGCCGTGGGTATCGGTGCCGCAGGTGGTTAACAAGCCATATCGATCGGCCATTTCTTTGTTGGCTTCAGTCTCACCAGGAGTTGGTAACCAAGGGTTGGTGTTGCGGTAAGCATAATAGACTTCCATGCCATCAATACCCCAATCGACCACCGCCGAAACAACTTCAGGTGCAGGCCGTTTGTAACGGGAAGGATGGGCGAGGACAGCCAAACCACCGGCTTGATGAATCGCGTCTATTACCTTTGATGCCGGGGTGAAATCTCGATCGGCTTCTTTTCCGCGTAGATAGGGAGCCAATGATATGGCCTCGTGGTCAAAGTCAAACCCTAAAATGTGAATATCTACATCATCTATATACGAGGTGATTTCAGTGCCGATCCACAATCGCAAATTGGTATCTTGCTGAGCTAGCCACTGTTTGCCCTGTAAATATCCTTTAACGCTGTGATGATCGGTAATGGCCATGTCTTCCAAGCCGATTTGGATGGCTTGGGTAAGTAATTTTTCAGGAGTCATCTGCCCATCAGAATAATGGGTGTGCATATGAAAGTTATAACGGCTAGGGCAGCTCAAAGCATCAATCTGCTGAAAAACCTGCCGTAACTCTATCTTCGATGAGGTTGACGTTTCCATAAATGCCGATTTCATAGATACCTTCATAGATGCCGATTTCATAGATGCAGAGTCGGGCGCGACAAGAAAATTCATATTGAATTGTTAACCGATCTGGCTCTAGCTTAGCGCAGCAAATGCCCAGAAGCTAAAAGAGAGGCCGATAAATAAGGAAATATATGGGATCAGTCAAGTGGTCACTTTTATAAACTTTCATAATAATTTAACAAAGTTTTAAGATTTCTCACAAAAACAGCCATCCTCCTCGATCGCATCTTATGCTTAATGCTGTTGGGATCTGCTATCTCGAACGTCAGATAATAAATTCCGACTCACCAGCCGACAGCCCTCTTAAAAGCCCTTTGACCACCCTCTGGTTTTAAACTCATGAAAAGTGTGTCTAGCTTCGCTCACTCTCTGCTTTTAGCTGTAGCCACCAGCTTTGTTGCACCGCTATTGCTGTTGGCGATCGCCTGCTCAGGTCTACAGCTTTGGACTTACCTGCCGTGGATTGGCGGGCTAGGAGCAACCATTAATCAAGGCATTGCCGTTTTCTTGACGATTTTTGGCAACGGTTCGATGGTACAAGGAATGTTAACCATCTCGATCGTCTGCGCAATCGTTGGGGCGCTGTTTGATACCTACGCCTTCTATAATTTCCCCAGCCACCGCAATCAGTAAAGAAAAATTCTCACCGATTGAGCACCGTAACCACCGGTAACACCCCACTGCGACTTAGCAAACCATCAATATCTCGCAGCAAAGCCAAATCCTCCCCTGGTAAATGTGATTTACCATCCAAAAACTCAAAAGCGCGTCGCCAATCAGCACTAGTCGCAGCCACTGGCGCTTGGAAGTGGCAAGAAATTACCTGTTGAAAATCCCACTGAGCCACCTGCTCTACCCAATCACGGGTTTTGGGAGTTTGGCGATTCAAGATAAGCTGTTGTAAAATTGGTGCCACCATCAAGCGGCCTTGGTCAGAGGTTTGATCGAAAGATTTTTGCCAATTGGATTGCCAATGAAAAGGATACAGCCCCCAAAAAGCCCGCACAGATTTATCTGGGGCTTTTTTGGCGGCTTGCAGCATTGTCCAAGTTTTATCGATTTTCACCATACTGGGACGAAAATAAAAGGTGAACAATACAATCCGCTGCCAGCCTGTTAGGCGCTGAGTCGGGGTATCTATCACTGGATCATTAGCTGATTCCCGAGCATGAAACAGCAATGGATAGGGATCTAACTGCACAACCTCTGGCGGTGTGGTGGGAATTGACACCACTGTATCGGTGACTAGTAAGAGCTGGAAACGCCGATCGAACAAGGCCACTTCGCCAAATTTACCTAAGCCCAGCTCGATCGAATCTAAAATAGCCAGGTCAAACCTTTTACCCCAAGGATGTTTTTCGGTTAACAACTGAGTGCGGCGGGCAGGTAGACCCAACCAACTCAGCGGTAGATTTAGCGGAAAACTCCACTGTCCAGGGGTTACATATACGGTGGCACTCGGACAAGCCCGAGCAAACGGGCCAACAAAGACTTTATGTTCAATCCCGGAAGTAGTAGATAAAATAATATGTTTTACCGGGCCATAGAGATCGACTAACTCATTCAGTAACCTTAAACATTCTGGCGTTGGAGCGATTGGAGAATAGATGATTAATCCACCAGTTTCTAGGCGTAATACCGTCATCCGAATAGGTGTGACTACATATAATACACCTTGAATTTGTTCGTATACCCACACCCATTCTGGAATGATTTCCCGGCACAGGGTGCGACGTTGACCGTAGGGATATAGAGGAACAGTTAACCACCAGCGCCATTGCCAATCGGGTGAATATGTAGGTGAAGCTGCTGGCATTTGAATTCTTCAGAAGTAGGTCTAATAGATAGTCTAAAACTTAATTTGGGTGGAGAGCTAAATTAAGTGATTTTTTTTAATTAAAGCGATCGATTACCCAAATTCTTGGGAATGATAGGTGGGTAGTCTATTTTATTGTATTCGGTCTGTATCACAGGGCGACAAGTATCATTTAAGGGGTTAATGTGACATTACAAGTCCAAGCAAATGGGTTAATAACTTCTCTCCAGCAAATTAAAGCGGATGGTTTTACCGGCATTACCGACTTTCAGAGTGTAACCGATCGGCAACAGCCCTTAAATTACAGCTTCGCTTTCAAAGGCGGAGATATTACCTATGCTGGCAAAAGAATTCCTAGCCCCTTAGAATTTGCTGACTGGATGCGCAGCCGGATGAAGCTGAAGCATTTGGAATCGACCCTGAAAATTGTTTCTACGCGCACCAAAAACGAAGATTCTCTGAGAGAACTAGTCGAATTCATCGCCCGTTTTGGACTAGTCCGCTGGGAAGACCTAGAAGCGGCCATGCAAATGGAGATTGCTACGGTCATTGAATATATATCACCTTATAGTGGCACTCTTGTCCAAAGAGCTCATAGTGACTTTGATTTGTCTTATGGCGAAAATTATCATGGTTTAGACCTCGCCAAAATCGAAGAAGTCTTTATTGGTCGCCAACAAATGTGGAAAAAATTGGCACCCCAAATTTCGTTAGATACTATTCCAATTATTCGCTTAGAAGAAGCTGCAAATATTTCAGCAGGGGTTTTACCACATTTAAACAAATGGGCATCGGGCAAATTTAAGCTCTCAGAAATTGCCGGTGGTTGTGGCGAAGACCCCTTACAGTTGGCACAGGCTTATTTAAAATGGTCACAGGACAACTGGCTGCATTTACGCAATGCAAACCACCATGAAGTAATTAATCAAGTTAGTACGCCCACAGCAGTAGATAATCGACCAATTATTTTAAGTGTAGACGACAGCAAAATTGTCCAAGTCACCATCCGCAAAGCGATCGGTGATTTATATAATGTGCAGTTTGCCAGCAATGCTATGGATGCCTTAACTATGCTCAACACCATGCAGGTCGAGCTACTGTTGCTAGATGTCACTATGCCAGATATTGATGGGTTAGAACTATGTCGTACTATTCGCAATATGAGTAAATTCAAGAATCTGCCGATCGTCATGGTGACAGCAAAAGATGGATTGATTGACAAAATGAAAGGGCAGTTTGCTGGCTCTACCCACTATCTACACAAGCCAGTCGATCGAGAGAAATTATTGCCGGTAATGGAAAAGTACATTACAAAAGCTGCTGCCGCTCGTTAATTCATCTGGTTATTTCAAATATCTACCCCAGCCTTAATCATGAGTCAGCAATCTTATCTTACCTGTCACTTACAAGATTCTCATTACGCGATTTCTACCGATCACGTTTTAGAAATCTTTCCGTTGCCCGAACTACAAATAGTGCCCGAAACCCCCGCAGACTTGTTGGGCATGATCAACCTGCGGGGCAAAATGCTACCGGTGATGCACCTGCGACGGCGCATCAGTAGAGCACCATTGGTCTGTACTACCGCTGACACCGTCATAGTACTAGATTGTAGTGGTTTTCAAATTGGTGCCATTGTCGATCAAGTTAGTGAAGTCTGTGTATTAGATGAAGCCAGCATCGATCGAGATTTGGCCTATGGGCGACAGGGTCACACCAACACGGCTTTTTTGAGCGGTGTGGCGCAGTATGGTGAAGAAAACCTACTGATTTTAAACCCCGATGCCTTGGTTTCTTTGCCAGACGAAGTAGCCGACTGGGTGTGGCAGGCCGATGAAACTGGTGGTCTGTTGACCGATGCACCGATCGAGAAAATTGGTAGTTTTTACGACCTATATTTTCCGACAGCGACAGCGGCAGAGCGCCAGCTCATGAGCCAACGGGCAGATGGTTTACGCCCCTCTGTAGAAACTAGTGATAACAGTCAGGCTGTGCCACTAGCAGTTTTTGGGTTGGGTGGGGAATACTTTGGTATCAGCCTTGCCTCGGTGCGGGAGTTTATCAATACCCAAAATATTCGACCGATTCCTTGTGCTCCCAGCCAAATTATCGGCAACATGAATTTGCGTGGCGAAATCATGACTTTGGTAGATATGCGGCCTGCCCTCAATTTATCGATCGCTACTGCCCCTAGTAGCCAAGCGGTAGTCACCCAAATCGGTGATGTAATTGCTGGTCTATCGATCGACGAACTCCACGATATTCTCTATATTGATCGATCTGCTTTTGCAGCGGTGCCGGTGGCTAATCAGCAGAGTCGCACCGGTTTAATAGAGAGTACCACTCCCTACCGCGACACCATGCTAAGTGTCCTCAATCTGCCTCAGCTTTTAAACATTGCCTAATCCTACATCTAAATCTTCTACCTAAATATTCAAGATCATGAAAATTACCACTCGCCTTAAATTTGCTGTTGCCGGATTAGTTGGTCTAAGTGCGGTCAGCACCGCCATTATTCAGTCTGGGGTTGGGCAAATGACCAACGATGCTAAAACTTTGAACGAAGCGGGTTCTGTGCGGGGGGGGTCACAACGATTCGCCACCCTGACAGTTTCTGGTCGTAAAACCGAAGAAGTGGCTAGCACCATCAATCAACTATTAGCTACTCTGGTCAAAGATGATGACGTAGCTATTAGTGGCACTGCCAAGAAATTACAGGGCGACTTTGCTAAACTTCAAGTAATGGGTGCTGAATACCAAAGCAACCCACGAATTCTGGCTGATTTAACCAATTCCTCGCAAGCGTTTTTTGAAGAAGCTAACAAAATGGCTGCCGCCGCAGAAAGCAAAAGCCAAAGCCACGTTAGTAACTTGCGTTTGTTGGTTTTAAGTACAGCCTTTGTTAACTTGTTGGCATTGGCATTTATTGGATTGGTTATTCAAAGTATCACCAAAGCTTTGACCGACTCGACAAATATTGTATCTAAATCTTCCGAACAGATTGCTGCCACTATTACCCAGCAAGAAATGCAGCTCATTGAGCAGGCCGACTCGGTACGGACTACTACCACTACAATTGAAGAATTGGGTTCGGCATCGATGCAGGCAGCCATGAGAGCAGAAAACTCGGCAACAGAAGCTCAAAAAGCATTAACACTCTCCGAAACTGGTTCCGAAGCAGTATCTCGTACCATTGAAGGTATTACCGACCTCAGTGCCAGAGTAGAAGCGATCGCCGAAAAAATTATGCAGCTCAGCCAACAAACCACTCAGATTGCCTCGGTATCTGACCTAGTGGCCGACATTGCAAACCAAACCAACATGCTCTCACTAAACGCAGCGGTAGAAGCGGCTCGTGCCGGTGAACAAGGAAAAGGATTTGCGGTGGTAGCGGGTGAAGTACGGAAACTAGCTGACCAAAGTAAAAAGTCCGCAGAAAAAATCAACACCCTAATTGCCGAAGTACAAGCTTCGATTAACAGTACGGTAATGGTGACAGACGAAGGAACCAAAACTGCTGCCCGAGGCATTACCTTGGCGATCGATACTGCTGAAGCCTTTGCCGGTATTGAGCGGGCAATTAACGCTGTGTTTACTAACACTCAAGAAATTTCGTCTAGCTCCAAGCGGCAGGCAATCACAGTACAGCAAGCAGTAGCGGCAATTAACGCCATCAACTTGGGTTCTCAAGAAACCGCTACTGGGGTTGCTCAAGTGAAAAAAGCTACTAATGATTTGGTGAACACTACTAACCAACTCCAAGGCATCGTTTAACACCATCATATTCACATTTAAAACCGTCGGGCCGCTAATATGTTCATTGATGATGAAGAACTCCGCAGTTTATACGAAGCTGCCAGTGCCGAACACCTAGCTTCGATCGAAACCGGCTTACTGCAATTAGAGCGGCAGCCCAGTGATCGATCGCCGCTGAAGGCGTTGCTGCGCGATGCTCACTCGCTCAAAGGCGACTCCCGCATGTTGGGAGTAGTCGATGCCGAAACTGTCGTGCATCAAATGGAAGAAGTGTTGATGGCGATCGAGGAGGGCAAATTAGAAGTTACCCCCTCAATTTGCGATAGTCTGTACCAAGGCTTAGATGCCGTGCGCCAAATTGCCCACGAGGCCGTTACCGGTGAACCGGCAAACCTGAAACTATTTCAGGTAGTGGCGGCGATGGTGAAGGCCGGTGGGGCGATGGTTGGTGAAAACCAGACTCTGGGGCAAGGCAACACGCTCGTAGCTACTCCAGAGCCAGAAATCTCCCTGAATTTTGCCGAGATTTTGGCTTTCGATGAAGATTCGCTCTCTGCGATTCCGGACTTTGAGGATCAAACCCTCGAAGAACAAGCTGCTACCGCTGCCGCTGTAGCTATGGCTTTCGCCGAGGGTGGCGATCTAGATTTGCCTAATCTCCAAGATATGTTGGCAAATTTAGCTGCGGAATCAGCCACAAATCAGAAAACCCCAGTAGCTTCTGTTTTCACTAACAAAGCAACTCCAATTGCGGATTTACCAGAAGTCACTGCCGCAGACCCTCATGACAATAAAGAATCGTTTGAAATTAGCACAATTCGGGTAGAAGCGAGTAAGCTAGAGCGCCTGATGATTCAGGCTGATGAATTGGCTGTAGCCAAACTGCGAATTTTGCAGCGTCATGAAGAGTTAATGAGTCTTACTCGTCTCTGGGAAGACTGGGTGAGATTTCAAGGTGCTGATTTTGCTGCCAATCCTCAACTCCAAGAGTTTGGGACTATTCTGAACCACATGCAGGTGGCTTCGGCAGAAGATACCACTCGTCTGGCTTCGGTCGCAACCGATCTAGAAGGTGGCATTCGGCAAATTAGAATGTTGCCACTACAGAGTGTGTTTGGAGTATTCCCCCGCTTGGTACGCGATCTAGGTCGTCAACAAGACAAAAACATCGATTTTGCGATCGAAGGCGGCGATGTCTTGGCCGATAAGCAAATTATCGAAGCCTTAAGAGATCCTCTTACTCATATTTTACGCAACGCGATCGATCACGGTATTGAACCCACTCGTCAACGGGGCGACAAGCCAGCAATTTCTAAGTTGCTGTTGCGAGGCGTGCAGCGCGGCAACCAAATTGAAATTATTATTTCTGATGATGGTCGTGGTTTAGATCTCGAAGCTATTCGCCAAACTGCGATTCGACGCGGTCTATATAGCGACAGTGAGTTAGATCTGATGACTCCAGATCAAATCCAGTCACTGATTTTTGCGGCGGGTTTTTCTACTCGGACTACAATTACCGAGATTTCTGGGCGAGGCGTAGGCTTAGATGTGGTGCGTACCAACATCGAAAAAATCAAGGGTTCGATCAAAATCGACTCTATTCCTGGCCAGGGATGTACTTTCCGCATTCTGCTAAACAATAGTTTGGCCACGGTAGATGCCCTGATTTTACAGGTGCAAAAACTGCCTTATGCCATGCCGTTGGATGCGATCGAGTCCATGCAGTTTATCGATCGGCAAGAAATCTTTAGTCTCGATGGCAAGCTCACTGTCCATTGGCAAGATCGGGGGGTATCGGTAGCTTGGTTGGCCGACTTACTAGAGTTGTCGCCGGTATCACCAAGTTCTACTGGTGCTATATACAAACTCCAGCAAAAAATCCCCTGTATCTTTATGAAGATTGATGGGGAGTACTTGGGCATACTGGTAGATGAGCTACTCGAACAACAACAAATTGTGGTGAAAGCGCTCAATAAGCTCTTAAGAAATGTTCCGAATATTTCTGGTGCGAGCATTTTAGGTAGCGGCGAAATCTGTATGGTGCTCAATCCATTAGATTTGTTCGTGGCAGCCGGTGGCAAATTGGTTAGTTCTGAACGCCGTTTGTCCCTAACTACAGAATATCAGCCACCCAATATTCTGCTGGTCGAAGATTCCATTCCAATTCGGACACAGGTACAACGTATTCTGGCTGCTGCTGGATATAACGTTACTGCTGCCGTAGATGGTTTGGATGGCTTCAACCAACTACAGGCTGGCTCTTTCGATGCGATCGTCTCGGATGTGGAAATGCCCAATATGACTGGTCTGGAAATGACTAAGAGTATTCGGGAAATTGCTGCATACCAAAATCTACCGATCGTTTTGGTGACAACTCTCGCCAAAGAAGAGCATCGTCAGCGCGGTCTTCAGGCCGGTGCCTCTGCCTATCTAACCAAAGGAGATTTTGATCAGTCTCTGCTTTTAAACACCCTTAAAACATTAATAGGAAACCAGCTATGAACCCTGTAAAAGTAGTACTAGTCGAAGATTCGATCGTTGCCCTAGAAGTGTTAGAGCGCCTGCTCAATTCTTCTCCAGATATTGATGTTGTAGGTACAGCCCGCGATGGCGCTGAGGCTCTACGAGTGATCAATCAAACTAAGCCCGATGTAATTTGCACTGATTTGCAAATGCCTACTATGGATGGCCTAGAGTTCACTCAAAAGCTGATGGCTCAAAATCCTTTACCAGTATTGGTAATTAGCAATGCTGTTCATCCTAGCGATGTAGAAAACATCTATAGCCTCATGAAAGCAGGCGCTTTGGACTTTTTCCCTAAACCTAATAGCGGCACTTCTACTGACTACGAAAAAATCAAGGGCGCTTTGGTAACAAAGATCAAAGTATTGAGCACCAAGAAACGTTAGAACTCTCTTGTAATCATTGTGTGGTGGGCAGCGGCTGAAATCATGCGGAGGTCTCCTCAGTAAGTGTTTCAGACAAGACCCACCACCTAGTTATAAATGATTTTTATGTTATCAATAATTTGTCCTACTTAGTGTCCATTAGCCAGTCCTGAAAACACCTTTTCGTCTAAAATGCTCAGCAACGCCAAATTCAGGCAGGAGCCTTGTAATGAAAAAAGGAAGACTGGAAGCATTTAGTGATGCAGTGATTGCCATTATCATGACCATTATGGTGCTGGAGCTAAAAGTGCCTCACGAAGCCACTTGGACAGCTTTGCGCCCTTTGGCTCCAGTGTTTCTTAGCTATGCAATTAGCTTTTTGATGATTGGCATTTACTGGAACAATCATCATCATTTATTGCAGGCTGTGCAACATGTAAATGGTCGGGTGCTGTGGGCAAATTTGCATTTATTATTTTGGATGTCTCTAATTCCTTTTGTTACTGGCTGGACAGGAGAAAACAACTTTGCCGCATTGCCAGTGGCTTTTTACGGGGCAGTTTTATTATTATCGGGTATTGCTTACTTTGTGCTAACCAAAACTTTAGTAGCGCATCATGGCCAAGATTCTGCGCTGGCACTCGCGATGGGCAAAGATCTTAAAGGAATAACATCGCTATTAATTTATGCGGTGGGACTTGGAGTAGCTTTTATCCAGCCATGGGCTGCTTTTGCGCTGTATATTTTGGTTGCTATTATCTGGCTGATTCCCGATCGACGAATTGAGAGGATAATTGATTCTCAAAAAAATCTGTAACAAAATCAAACCCATTCTGATGCCAGCCGTCACGGCTTCGGTGCGAGTAGAGACAAATCACCGCTATTATATGTTGATGCCACGGCTGACAGGCTCATCAAGGATTAGAAAAAACATCATGGAATCTGCATTTACCCGGTTTCCCACCCGACTACAAGAAGCGATCGTTTCCCGTGTGGGTTGGTCATCACTGCGACCAGTCCAAGAACTCGCCAGCCACGCCCTGCTCGACGGCAACAACGCCGTGATCCTAGCTCCCACCGCAGGTGGCAAAACCGAAGCCTCGATGTTCCCGGTCATCGCCCAGCTATTAGACCCCGAACCGCAAGGAGTCGGAGCCATCTACATTGCCCCGATCAAAGCTTTACTCAACAACCAATCCGATCGACTGGGACTCTACACCGAAATGGTTGGCCTGCGTAGATTTTTGTGGCATGGCGACATCAAAGCAGGTAGCAAAAAATCCTTCCTCAACGACCCTGCTACGCTGCTAATGACCACTCCAGAGTCATTAGAAGTAATGCTGCTCTCGGCCAAAGTGGACTGTTCTATAATTTTCAAAGATCTCCGAGCAGTAGTAATCGACGAAGTTCACGCCATCGCCGGAACCGATCGAGGTGCCCACCTAATGTCTGTCATCGAACGTCTCGCCAAATTCAGCTCCCAAGATATCCAGCGCATCGGACTCAGTGCCACTGTCGGCAACCCTGCCGATATTCTTACCTGGCTGCAAGGCACCTCCAAAAGACCAAGCTGCATAGTAGATCCACCCAAAGTCGCCAGCAAAAAAGACCTACGGGTATGTATGCACGACAACTCTGACTCGATCGCCGTGGATGCTGGAGCGATCGCTGCTGGCAAAAAAAGCCTGTTTTTCTGTCAAAGCCGTGCCCTTTCAGAAGAAATCGCCAAACGCATTGCCAACCAAGGCACCGATGTCTTTGTTCACCACAGCTCTGTGTCTGCGGAAGAACGCAGCCACGCCGAATCGCGCTTTCAGGAAGGCCGCAACACCTGCATTGTCTGTACTTCTACTCTGGAACTAGGAATTGACGTAGGCGATTTAGATAACGTCTTGCAAGCCAATTCTCCTTCTACAGTTTCATCCTTTTTACAGCGCCTGGGTCGCACTGGCCGCCGGGGTGGCAATGCCAACACCACCTTCTTTGTCCAAGACAGCGAAACCTTATTGCAAGCCACCGCGATCATCGAATTAGCCCGCCAGGGCTGGGTGGAATCGGTGCCAGTGCAAAACCGCACCTGGACAGTATTGGTGCATCAACTTTTAGCCTTAACCTTACAATTTCAGGCGATCGAACCCGAGCGTTGCTGGGAGCAACTATCGGTAGTACCAGATTTTGCTGGCATTAGTCGCACCGAATTTGACTTGCTGATTGACCACATGTTGGCCAACGGCTTTTTGTTCATGACTGGCGGCCAGCTCTCCATGGGCACCAAAGCCGAAAAAACCTTTGGTCACAAAAACTTTATGGAGCTATACGCCGTTTTTAGTAGTCCCCAGCTCTATCAAGTCCAAACCTCGGGTGGATATACCATTGGCTCTTTGGAACAAGCTTTTGTTGATCGATTAGTTCCCGATATCACCTCTTTTTTATTAGGCGGTCGCTCTTGGATCGTAAATGTAGTTGATAACGACAAACGAGTAGTGCAGGTCAGTGGCGCACCAGTGGGTAAAAAACCAAGCTGGGGTGGCTTTATTCCCGAACTGCTGAGCTTTGAACTCTGCCAAATGATGGCAGAAATACTGCAATCTGATAAATCGATGCCCTTCTTAGACCCAGCAGGTCAGGCCGCTTTAGATGAATATCGATCGACCCTCGGCCAACAGATCTCTGGCTTCCCGGCGATCGAGTGGGATACCGATGGCAACGCCACTTGGTGGACTTTTGCCGGTGGCCGAATCAACCACACCCTAAAGTATGGAATTCAGGGCAAGCACGATTGGCAGGTGCGGGTAGATAACTTTAAGTTGCGGATTGAAGGAGATAGTTTAGGAGTAGGGACTCTGAGTAAAACCATCGATCGGGTGCTTTCTAAGAAGTTCTGGCAAGAAAAAACCACCCGTAACTATTTAATGAATAACATGCCTAACTATCGGTTTAGTAAATTCCAGCAGGTACTACCCGAAGAATATGCTTTCGAGGTAGTTCAGAGTTATTTATTAGATATCGAAGGGATTTCTAAATTGCGCAATTGATTAATGCAACTTAGCAATTAAATACTTACCCAGCAAAACACCAGGAGATTCAATGTATTTATAGCTTAGTTTGGCAACCCAGAAAGTGCTGACCACAGCTATTATGAATGATAAAGTCAGTAAAAGATGTGGCTCAATCAACCCCTCTAAATTCATCTTCAATCCTGGAACCAAATACCATACAAAGCCAAAATGGAATATGTACATTGAATAAGAAACCTTACCAATTTCTTCTAAAATTTTGTTGGAGTATTTTAGCTCTTTCAAAATATTCAATAAGATCACAAAAGACATACCCGAACATACAGTAACAGCCCCCAAAATCCAAGGCTGTTTGTCATCAAACAGTTGCTCAATAAATAATGTCAGTCCAGCAAAGACAAAAGCTTGAGCTATAATTGGTACTTGCAAGCTACGATTATATTGATGATAAAAAAATATGGTCATTCCCATCAAGAACACCGGAAGCTGATTAATTAAATTTCGGTAAATAAAGGGATCACTAACTAGCTCTAGTGACAAAGTTTTTCCAATCACCACTTGAACTGTGATGTTTAGCAGTATAGAGACTACTATCAGCCCATACAGAGGTAGCATTCCCCACTTGCTATGTGCCCAAGAAAATAACATAAAAAGCAGAGGAAACAAAGCGTAGAAAGCCATCTCAGCACCGATCGACCAACCACCGGGCACAATATTATTATTAGCAAAGGGCACAAAGCCATGCAGGAAAAAAACATTGGCTAAAACATTAATAAAGTCATAGTGAGGGGTTGCATTAATAATTTTTAAAATGTTATTAATAGGATCGGTCAAGAAGTACCAAATAATTGCAAAATAGTACAGTGGAGCAATCCTGAAAAACCTGCGTATAAAAAATGATCTTAATGGATACTTTTCCTGTATTCTTTTAGCCCGGGAGAAACATAACGTATAAGCAGAAGCTACAAAGAAAAGCTGCACACCAATCTGCCCATATTCGCTAATAGACTTGACCTGTGGAGACAACCCACTAACAGTCTGGCTATTATGGACGAAAATCACCATTAAAATTGCAATACCACGTAAAACATCGATATATTCTAATTTTTCAGCAGCACTAAATTCTTGAGGATGCAATTTATCTGGTATTTGGCTATCTGGTGCTAGTATTATCAATTTAATTAGGAGTAAAAGAGGATCAATTTAGAATATGGTTAAATTAGCGTAAACTAATGCTTAAAGCGGATCTAGAGGTTCACAAAATCGATCAATCCCCATGTCATCTATATATAACAATACCGGCACTGCCAAAACATTGGGACAGATCTTACTAGTTTGCAGCAAATGTAGTGCTGTAGCCCAATTACCATTTATTAGATCTACTCGCAAGCTATCTTGACAGAGCACTGCTCGACATTTTTTGGCCAATGCTGGTAGCCAATCACTATTGTTCAATTCTGGCTCCTGACCAGCTCGAATCGCCAAACTCATTGCCGCATCCTCTAGATCGCCCTCGCAATCAGAGATCGTCTCTAGTGCGATCAGGGCATCAGGATATTCTAAAAGCTGCGCTCTTAGACGAGCAATTTCGGTGAAACTGACAATCATATTAATCTTGGTGATTTAATCTGTGTGGTGGCTAAGAAGATTTTTGTTTAGAAGCAGTAACCAAATCCCGCAGTAGATCCGCCAACAGATCAGCACTGTTCAACACCCCCATCTGGGAAGTATTGTGCGACATATCACTTAACCGCTGTGGCGATCGCAGTAAATTGGCTACCTCTTCAGCCAAAAAACCAGCAGTGAGTTTTTCTTGGCGGAACACCAATGCAGCGCCAGTTTCGGCCATACATTTGGCGTTGACATACTGATGATCTTCGGCTGCATAGGGGTACGGAATCAGTATCGAAGGCAACCGACAAACCATTAATTCAGTCAAAGTAGCAGCACCCGATCGGCTAATGATTAAGGTAGCTCGTTGCAACAGTCCCGCCATATTATCGCAAAAAGCCAAAGACAAATAGTTGGGATGCTTTAGGCTGCCAGAAGCCGGATCTTTATCTCCGGTTAAATGCACAACGAAGGCTCCGGTCGCTAACCAAGCAGAAGCACTATCGCGCACCAAGTTATTTAGAGCCACTGCTCCCTGAGAACCACCAGCAATGACAATTACCGGCACATCGGTTGGAATCGGCAAATCTAGTTTTTGGCGTTGCAAAAACTGCTGCCGCACTGGTGTACCCATATAAATGGTACGGGCTTTTTTTAAATATTGGGCAGCACTACTAAACCCCAAGGCTACTTTGGTACAAAAAGGACTCAACAAGCGAGTGACCTTACCTGGTAAAGCATTAGACTCATGTAAAACTACCGGGATGCCTAAGCTATAGGCTGCTAAAATCGCTGGAGCAGAAATATAGCCACCGGTACTAAACACCCCATCGAACTTGCCTTTTTTTAAAATTTTTCGGGTGGTAAAAATACTAGCCACCAACAGCCGCACAGTATTCAGGTTTTTGGGAATAGACTTGCCTTGAAAACCCCGGACAGAAATTAAATGCATCGGATACTGTTTAGGCACCAAGGTAGTTTCCAGTCGATCGGGCACACCTAGCCACTCAATCTCGAAGTCTGTGAGCTTTTCTGCCACAGCCACCGCTGGAAAAAGATGCCCACCAGTACCACTGGCGGCAATCAGAAGCTTGCCCGAACCCTGAGTCACGTTGTTACTTTCCTACATTTCCTAAAGATATCGCGCCAATTAGCCTAGTACCTGCGATAATTAAAGCATTATTCCGACTAGATTGATGCTATCGGCTGTTCAAATATTTGGAGAATCTTTGGTAATGGCTGCATTGAAGCTTGTTTCGCCTTTGTTGGCTGGTAATGTATTAACTGGTTTGGTATTAAGTTTATCGATCGGTTCTCCGACTCCTAGTTACGCAGCCACATCGCCGCCCCCCGCCAATATTACCGGGCTAATTAATAAAATTGACCAAGCCGCCAATAGTCGTCAATTACCAGCACTGCTAGAGAATTTTTCAGCTAATTATACCGTTGATGGTATGAGCCGCAGTCAGTGGCAACAACAGGTCAGCGGCCTTTGGCAGCGTTATCCTAATCTGCGCTATCGTACCAGCATCCAAAACTGGAAGCAGGATGCCGCCGGGATATCGATCGATATCACTACCCAAATTGATGGTACCAGTACCGGCGGTGGCAAGCCCAGCAAGTTGACAGCCAAAATTCAAGCTCGTCAGTACATCGTTAACGGCAAAGTCGCCCAACAGCAGATTTTGAACGAGCAAGTACTCTCTAGCACTGGGGTAAAGCCTCCCACTGTAGACATGGTGGTTCCAGATAAATTGCGCCCCAGCGAAGAGTACAACGTGGACGTGATTGTGAAAGAACCATTGAACGATGATGTAATGATGGGTGCCTTAAGTGAACAAGCTGTTAGCACTGGCAGTTATGGTAAAGCTACGCCTTATAAATTGGAATTGCTATCTACTGGTGGACTGTTTAAGAACGCCAAGGCACCCAGTAAAGCTGGCGACTACTGGCTATCAGCAGTATTTGTCCGTCCTGATGGCATCACCACCGTCACTCGCCGGATTCATGTACGGAGAGCGTAGTGAGTCGTTTAACCGGACAAACTGTGCTGGTTTCGGGAGCTAGCAGCGGCATTGGGGCAGCCTGTGCCGAATTGCTAGCACCTTTGGGTGTCCGGTTGATTTTGTTGGCAAGGCGCGCAGCTAAGTTACAGGTAGTCGCCGATCGCTGTGTGGCAGGAGGCGCGAATCGGGATAATTTGCTGTCAATAGAATGGGATGTGCGTCAACCTTTTGGTTTAGACCAGCTTCCGGCAGATTGGCGATCGATCGACATTTTGATCAACAATGCCGGTCTCAGTCGAGGCTTGACGAAGCTCCCGGCTGGAGATGTGGCAGACTGGGAGGAAATGATCGATACCAACATCAAGGGTCTGCTATATCTGACCCGAGCGATTACCCCCGGCATGATCGAGCGCAAACTTGGCCATGTGGTGAATTTAGGCTCGATCGCTGGTCGCCAAACATACCCGGCTGGCAATGTTTACTGTGCTACCAAAGCTGCTGTCAGGGCAATTTCTGAGGGTTTGAAGATCGATCTATTGGGGACACCGGTACGAGTGACCAATATTGATCCTGGCCTAGTCGAAACCGAGTTTAGCGCGGTGCGCTTTCATGGTGACTGGGAAAAAGCCGATCGGGTTTATGAGGGTCTGACCCCTCTCACTGGGATGGATGTAGCCGAGACTATTTTGTTTGCTCTGACTCGTCCAGCCCATGTAAATATCAGCGATATTTTATTGATGCCTACGGCACAATCAACTGCTACTTTGGTCGATCGTCAAGTCTCCCCATAGCTTTCTATACCGTGGCTAGTTCTTCATCGGTTGCTTCACTTTCATTGGCTTCACCGTCATCGGCCATGCAAAGCTGTAACAAGGTGACGATCGCCTCGACCGAAGATTCTTTTTCGTTGGCATTCACCAAAATTACTGGTGGCTGCGGCGCACCCGGTAAATACCCCAAGGCCAAGGTGATATTTTCTAATGACCAAGCACCAGAGCAATCACTATGAGTAACACCAATCAACATGGGAATTGTTGCCCGTTGATTCATAAAGTTCAAAATACGCCGAGCATGATGAAACTCACTAGGACGATGGGCAGCAACTAACAAAATATAAGCGTGCGCCTTGTTAATTAAAATATCCCACATAAAATCGAAACGCGATTGACCGGGAGTGCCATAAATATGCAAAGACATATCGGGGCCAAAAGATAGAGTACCAAAATCCATCGAAACCGTAGTATTTTGCTTCATCTGACCAACTTCGTCAGTGGCCTTGCGATCGGTATCTACTACCTCAATTTCACTGATCGATCGAACAAAAGTACTTTTACCGGCGCCTACACAGCCAGTAATTACCAAACGCATAATTTCCATAGTTCTACTTCTGCTTTTTCAAAAAGCCCACTAAGTTGTTCAAGAAAGAATTAGACACTTTTGGCTTGGCGCTACTTGTACTAATAGCACTGCTGGCGCTAATAGCGTTACTGGCACTAATTGAATTAGCCAAAGCCGGGGCTTTTCTCAAACTTTGTTCAAGAGAGGGGGAATCTAGGGCAATTTCTTTCAGCAAACTGACTGCTGTTAGACGGAAAGCAATTTCTTGAGCTTTACGCGCCGAGATACCAATTTCAGTAGCTAGCTCACTAATACTGCGCTTACCATCAGCCGCCGTGAACATTTGAGTTTCCTGCGTATCTAACTTATACTCCGGCAGTGCATCTTGCAGTCTTTGTAGGCCAAATTCTGGTGCTGGTAACTTGCGCTCCAAATAAGTCCAATCTTTTAAAGATCTCATACCCAACAGACTAACTTCTACCGCCGTAACACTCATACCAGTCATTTCTGGCTTGATATTCGCTACCGATGCTCGATCGTCGAAGTGAAACTTGGCATTAGGCAGCTTAAATAAAGCACAAACTGCTTGTAATACCTGAGCATGAAACAAAATACGTAGTTGTTCTACATCGACCAAATTGATCGACTTTAAATGTAAACCCAAAGGTGCCGTTAAAGTTTTAGATTGCACTCGCAGGCTAGCAGAAGTTTCTGCGCCAACCCAGTTACGTTTTTCTAACATCGAAATTAGCCCAAAAGAACTAAGATCTTTGGCATGAGCTACTACTCGACCACTTTGAAACCAAGTGTATTCATAAATCCCAGCAATGTTTTCTGCCGGATTTGGTTCGATGCTGATTGAAAGAAGGCCAGTCTTACTGCCTTGCTGAATAAATTGTAATATTTCAGCCAAAGAATAATCTGCTAAATATCCGGTGAGCGCCATTGTGTTTCCTGTGAGCTAATTCCGACCCATATTCCATTAAAATTTAGTGGAACTGGATTCTAAGAAAATAAAACCCAGTTAGCTAAAAACTAATTCAAAGCAGCTTTAAGTTCGCTAACAGCCTTTTTGATATCTAGCATCAATAAACCTTGCTTAGCACCTTGGCTGGCCAAAACCAACAAAACTGCTTCTTCGCCGCAGCCCATCAAAATACCGTAGCCGTTGTTGCCTTCCACCAAAATCCGATCGACTTCGCCGCGCGCCAATTCTTTACCAATACGTTCGCCCAAAGAAAGCATTGCTGCCGACATTGCCGAAGTACGTTCTTCGTCCATACCGCTAGGTAGAGTAGAAGCCAATGGCAAGC
>JANOXZ010000171.1:0-5473 GCA_031418695.1 Synechococcales cyanobacterium VAR_35_metabat_10 | reverse complement strand
TTAGTCCGCGATCGGGATGGCCAGTGGTATGTATTAGAAGACAATCTGCGCTGTCCTTCAGGGGTTTCTTATGTAATCGAAAACCGCCGGGTAATGAAATCAACTTTTCCCCAGTTGTTTGAAAGCACACCAATTTTACCTGTAGAAGACTATCCCAGCCATTTACTCAATACTTTGATGTACTTAGCCCCCGAGACTTTGCTCAGCCCTACTGTAGTGGTGCTTACTCCAGGGATTTATAACTCAGCTTATTTTGAGCATTCTTTTTTGGCACAACAAATGGGGGTACAGCTAGTAGAATGCCGCGATTTAAAGGTGGCAAATGGCTATGTGCAAATGCGCACCACCAAAGGATTCCAAAAAGTAGATGTGATTTATCGGCGTATTGACGATGAATTTATTGATCCACAGGCTTTTCGCTCAGATTCACTCTTAGGAGTACCGGGACTGATGGAGGTGTATCGGGCAGGGCGAGTAGCGATCGCTAATGCTTTAGGTACGGGGGTTGCTGACGACAAAGCGGTATACGCTTATATGCCTCAAATAATTAAATATTATTTAGATGAGGAGCAAATAATTCCTAATGTCCCTACATATCTTTGTTCCCAACCCAGTCAGCAGCAGTATGTATTAGAGCATCTAGCAGAGTTAGTGGTTAAAGCCACTGGTGAATCCGGGGGATATGGAATGTTAATTGGGCCACAGTCTACAGCATTAGAGCGCAGCGAATTTGCCGATCGCATTCGAGCTAACCCTCGTAACTATATTGCTCAGCCCACCCTGTGTCTATCAAGAGTCCCCACTCTGTTTGATGACGGATTGGCTGGTAGGCATGTAGATTTGCGTCCCTATATTTTACATGGTCAAGAAATCTATGTTAATCCGGGTGGTTTAACGAGAGTTGCCCTCAAAGAAGGTTCCTTGGTAGTGAACTCTTCACAGGGTGGCGGCACCAAAGATACCTGGGTGGTGCAATAACAATTTGCCTTAATACAAACTCTTGATTTCCAGTCTTGTAGGGTGGGCAGTGCCCACCATCTAGTTTCTAGCTGATTTTAACCAGCAATTCAACTCAATACAAACTACTCATTTTTCGAGATGATATTATGCTCAGTCGTGTTGCTGATTCAATTTACTGGCTCAATCGCTATATCGAGCGAGCTGAAAACATTGCCAGGTTTGTGGAAGTTAATCTTAACTTGTTATTAGATTGCAGTGTAGTCGTAGAGCAACAGTGGGAGCCATTGGTGAGTACCACGGGTGATGTGGAAATGTTTCGCAGTCGTTATAGCACCCCGACGGCTGAAAACGTGGTGAAATTTTTGACCTATGATGAAACATATCCAAACTCAATTATGTCTTGCTTGAATGTTGCTAGAAACAATGCTAAGTCAGTCCGAGACGTGATTTCATCAGAAATGTGGGAGCAAGTAAATAGCTTCTATTTTATGGTAAAAAATTCTTCACCAGATGGCAATTTACCAGAGTTGCCCGATTTTTTTGCGGCTGTGCGCATGGCTAGCCATCAATTTGCTGGGGTGATGGACGCCACTATGTCGCACAACGAAGGTTGGCATTTTGGCCAACTGGGTAGGTTGATTGAACGGGCTGATAAAACGGCGCGCATTTTAGACGTAAAGTATTTTTTACTGATGCCCGATGGACTGGGCACGGCTCTAGATGAGCTGCAATGGATTGCCCTCTTGAAGTCAACCAGCGGCTACGAAATGTATCGGAAAGCCTTCCATCAAATTAACCCCCGTGATGTTGCGCGTTTTTTGGTGTTCGATCGAGAGTTTCCCCGATCGATCTACTCTTGTTTACTGCGCGCCGAAAAATCTTTGTACTGCATTAGCGGTAACGGTGGCACTTGGAGTAATTCGGCAGAACGGGCTTTAGGAAAACTGCGATCACAGCTAGATTACATGTCGATCGAAGAAGCCATCGATCGAGGACTGCATGAGTTTTTAGACGAAACCCAGAGTCGGTTGAATTTCATTAGTCAGGGTATTAGTGAAACCTTTTTTACCTTAGAATACTAATTTGGAATATTAACATGTTTCAAATTTCTCACTCAATTACCTACAAATATTCTCAGCCAGTAACTTTGCTGCCACATAAATTGCGCCTGCGACCACAGTGTAGTGGTCAGCAGTCAGTCACGCAATTTACGTTGCAAATTTCGCCAACCCCTCTAAAAATGGTCGATGTGCGCGATCTAGATGGCAATGATATTTTGCAAGTGTGGTTTGAGGCTGTACCGGTGCAAAAGCTCCATATCCAGAGTCAAGTACAGGTTATTTCTTTTCTCAGTGCTCCTTTTGAATATTTGCTAGAACCATGGGCAGTAAAGCTCCCGATCGATTACCCTCATTTTGTTTGGCAAAGATTACAACCCTATTTACAGGGGTATTTGGGTGGTGCCCTTGACCCAGTGGCCACTCAGTTAGGCGCAGAAATTTGGTCAGAGCATCAGGGCCTCGGAGATTTTTTAAATGCTTTGAATCAAAAAATCTATCAATCTTGTGAGTATTTGTTGCGGATCGATGGTTTGCCTTGGCCACCAGGGGTGACTTGGAGTAAAAGATCTGGCTCTTGTCGTGATTTGGCAGTTTTGTTTATAGAAGTCTGCCGATCGGTCGGTGTGGCTGCTCGGTTTGTGAGTGGCTATGAGGCTGGGGTCGAATCCCCCGATCGGTACTTACATGCTTGGGTAGAGGTGTTTCTGCCCGGAGCCGGTTGGCGCGGCTACGATCCAACTCATGGCTTAGTGGTAGCCGATGATCATATTGTGTTGGCGACGGCTCCTCGTCAACAGCAAACTATGCCGGTAGAAGGACAAGTCCAGGGCAAAATAGTGGCCGAAACCATGACTGATCAACTATTAATTCAAAAATCCTGAGAAATCACCATTTTCGGAAGTTTCTTCAGGACTTGTAGTCCAAGATATGGGTGGCACTCGATCGAAGGCTTCTTGCAAAGAGTTTTCCCACTGCTGCCGGACTTTCAGCAAGTAAGGATCACCCCGACGCAGCTTAATCTGATGATGAATGCGCAGACTATTGTTGTGATACATGATCAAATCAATGGGTGGTCCAACCGAAATATTAGATTTCATGGTGGAGTCGATCGACAGCAGAGCGCATTTAGCAGCATCTTCAACTTTGGTGGCAAATGTCAGAGTACGGTCTAAAATTGGCCGACCATATTTGATTTCCCCAATCTGTAAAAAAGGAGTTTCGGGCATTGCCCGAATAAAGTTGCCTTGGCTATAGATCATATACAAGGCCGTAGGATTCTCCCCAATCTGACCACCAAGCAGCAAATTACAATGGTAATCAATACCATCTTTTTTTAACCATTCTCGCTCGCGGCCTTGAATGCCTCGGAGAGTGTGGCCGATGTAGCGGGCGGCTTCGGCTACGGTCGCAACATTATGGAGGTTTTCGCGCTCAGGATCTTTGAGATCTTCTTGCAAGGCGGTGATTGTGGCCTGAGTAATAGATAAATTCCCCGATGTACAAAGAATCAGTACTCGATCATCAGAGCGCTCGCTTTTTGTCGAACTATCGCTCGATCGGGAGAAGTCAAACAGCTTCCGATAAGTAGAAACATGATCCACTCCAGCATTTGTGCGTGAATCTGCGGCCATTACCAATCCATGGCAAGTAATAATTCCCAGGCAATATGTCACTGTTTTCTCCAAATTCTCCGCCCAATTATAAATTACATCTTATACTTCTGCCAGATATCTCCATAGAGGATATCTGCTGTTTTCCAGGGCTTGTGGTGTCCGCCACTCCAATGAATAATGGCAATTTCTGATAAATCTTTTTTTAATAACCAGGTGATCAACTTAGTATTGCCAAACCCACAGCGATTCCAGCGCCGATCTAATTGCACATAATCTTTAAAGATCAGGTTGAGGATAGTTTCATCATTGAGCTGAAACATATAACCGCATTGTTTATCCCAATATAAGTAATAGCTTAATTTTTTGTAGTATTCTTCTGACCAAAATGATATATCAGTAAAGAGTACCCCAGCATTAAAAGTACTTTTAAATTTACGTAGTTCTGCTAGAGCCTTCCAAGGTTTGGCAAAATGAAAGATTGCTGGGAAGAAATGGGGACAGGAGGCAAAGTACTGCTGAGCAGAAAAATCCATCGAGTCATATAGCTTGGCGATGTCTTCAATCACTATGATATCAGTATCTAAATAAATAATTTTTTTCAGATCTGGAAAAATTTTATTCAAATACAACCGAGAAAACAGCATATATAGGGCAACGGCTCTCTCTGGTGTTGGCTGGTATTTGTTAACAACATACTGCTGGATCTCCAGCGAAGGTTGATACTCTTTGATCTGAAATTCAAAAGCCCGATCGCCTGGGAAATACTTTGCTAGTTCAGTTTCAAAAAACTGGGTTTCGCCTTCCGGGATAATGATGTTGAAACAGAGTCTTTCTGGTTGCGCTGTATTTTGGATGATCGAGTTTACTGTAGCTAATAGCCCAAATAAATATGCTGAATTGAGCGAGAAAATAATATCAATTTTCATGCGTAGTGGTTTACCAATGTATTATTGAAAATAGTGCGTAAACCATCCGTGCTGGTGACAAAAATCCATTAGCACCATAGTCTGACTTATCAAGCTTATCAGCAAACGCTAATGAATTTATTTTATGTCTTGGCTAAAACATTCTTAAGGTATCGCCCAGTATAAGAAGTAGGATGTGCTGCCACCGTTTCTGGAGTCCCGGCCACCACAATTTGACCACCTTCACCACCGCCCTCGGGGCCAAGATCGATCGCCCAGTCACTACAGCGAATTACATCTAGGTTATGCTCGATAGCAATCACCGAATTCCCCTTGTCCACCAATCTTTGCAATACATCCAGCAACTTATGCACATCATAAAAAGACAAGCCAGTAGTTGGTTCATCAATTAAATACAAAGTTTTACCAGTCGCCCGCTTAGACAACTCCGCCGCCAGCTTCATGCGCTGTGCTTCCCCACCCGACAAAGTAGGCGCAGTTTGCCCCAGCCGCACATAGCCCAACCCCACATCCAACAGAGTCTGGAGCTTAGTGGCTGCCCGAGGAATATTCTCAAAAAAGACCAAAGCTTCTTCGATCGTCATATTCAAAACCTCGGCGATCGATTTCTCCTTGTACTTCACCTGCAAAGTCTCCCGGTTATACCGATCGCCCTTGCAAACCTCACAGCTCACGTACACGTCCGGCAAAAAGTTCATCTCAATAATGTTCACCCCCTGACCACTACAAGCCTCACAGCGTCCACCTTTGACATTAAAAGAAAACTGCCCCGGCTTATAGCCCCGAGTTTTAGCTTCGATCGTCAGCGAAAAAGCTTCCCGAATTAAATCAAACAAACCCGTATAAGTGGCAGGGTTAGAACGAGGTGTCCGTCCGATCGGCGATTGATCGATCACAATTACTTTGTCGATCG
>JANOXZ010000170.1:0-1752 GCA_031418695.1 Synechococcales cyanobacterium VAR_35_metabat_10 | reverse complement strand
TTACGTAATCGAAGCAGCTCAAGCAAGAGGGCGCGAAGACATCTTTTAGTTCTTTGGTATTCAGACCAAAAAAGGGCACTAATTCTGTCGAGCCATCTTCGTGCTTAAAATGCACGTTGAAATCTTGCATAAACTCGTAGTAGACCACGGTGGAGGGCGATCGACTAGTAGTATCTAAAAACTTCTGCAAGCCAGCACGACTCACGTTATCGGTACAAGGAGTCCCCAGCACATAGAGTTTCTCGATGCCTAGCTCTTTTTCTACGGCTCGCAGAGCCTGGATTTGACAGCCGACACCAATCACCAGCAGCTTCTTCATTCCGGACTGGGCAACCTGCTCTAGTACCGACAAGTTCGGAGACAAAGTGGGCTTGTTAACTTTGGCGGCTAAGATTTCTTCTCGGTTGCGGGCAATAATTGGCTGGGGTTTAAATCGATCGTCTGGGCTATTTTGGACACAGACCACGCCTTCCACCAAGCCTTTCTCTAACATTTCGATGGCGATCGTGCTAACAATGCCTGTCCACTGGGCACCAGGAATCGGTTCAATTTTGCGGGCGGCCATCATGCCGTTATGGACACCAAAGTACAGGTCATCTTCTTTCTCTAAGTCCCGACTGCGCCCGTGGGTCTGGGTTTCTAGTTCGGGGATTTGCTGATTCAAAAAGGCGCAGGCTTCTTTGACGTAGTGAATATAGTAGGTGTCGCAGAGTCCGCATTCGCTGCAAAGTTCCAGGGCGGGGCGGCGGCTGGTGGCTTTGAGTCCTTTGGATTTGAGGTGCTTGGGAGAGTTGGTCGCGGTCATGAGCTGTTTTGGTTTTGCCAGGTTCGCTAATTCTACCAGGAAAGCTAAAGCCCATTCCATCGATCGAAATAAGCGTTTGGCATTATTGATTTAAGTAGTAAGCTACAGTTATCTTTCAACTGAATATTGATTCTTGACAAAATCTAAAGTGAAATCATTGTATATTATACGAACTAATTGCTGGTAAGCTATATTTACTCTACCGCAAAATCGGTAGACTGTTCGCTTAGCATCCACTTGAGAATACCAAGAATTTTTTGGACTGGCATCACAGAATAAGTGGTCAGATCGACAGTAACACTATTACCTTCTAATTTAAGAAATTGCCAAAATTTACCGCTAGTCACACAGCCATAAATAACTGGAATAGATTGCTCTTGACTCTGATTATAAAGTTGTGCTGCCAGCATTGCAGCAACACATTGACCCAATCCAGTCTCTAGATCTCCTCGTTTAGCTTCCACTAGCATTAACACTGGAGCATCGATAGTCAATCGATTATCAGATCTGCTAAATAAGAAATCACAAAAGCCGTTCAAACCTTGCGCCTTGTCTACATTAAACTCTTCACCAGAAAATATTTGTACTCGTTCATTAGTAAGTCTTCTTGCTTCTAATAAAATCGGACTAACTAATATTTCAGATCTGGCCTTTTCAGTTCGAGCTGATTCAGCGATCGGCACCCAGCGATTGAGAACACTTAGGATATCTGGTGCTGGTTCTGCTGGAGGTAAAGCCAAGCAGAAAGGGTGGTCGCTTAACTTTAACTTGAATTGATTCTTGACAGAATCTAACGTGAAATTATTGTATGCCATATTTAGTAAATCGCCAGCAAACTACTTTAATTCTACGGGGGATTTCGATCGAAATGCCTGCAATTCAAATAAACCGAATTTGAATGTTGGACTTACCATCAAGCTGAGACAATAACCGATCGCGGAGTTTGT
>JANOXZ010000169.1:0-4109 GCA_031418695.1 Synechococcales cyanobacterium VAR_35_metabat_10 | reverse complement strand
GTTGTCCGATCGGATAGATTTTTTGCGCAAAGATAAAGATGTCAAGACTTTGAACCCCGATGGACTCAAGGCTACTGGCAAGTATGAGCTGACGATTAAACTCAAACAGCCCTTTGCGGCTTTTCCAGATCTGCTGGCTTTCCCGGGTGCTTGTGCTATTTCGCCCAAAGCTTATAAACTGCCAGTTTTGAAGCAAGATGCGCCGCCGCCACCTAAAGATGCTAAGCCCAAAGATAAAGCTACTTTAGACAAAGAAAAAGCCGATAAAAAAGCTGCTGCGGAAAAAGAAAAGAAAGAGAAATTCCAGCCTGATATCTTTGTTGGTACTGGTCCATACAAAAGATTGCCCAAGAAAAGCGACGATCGCATTGAGTTAGAAGCTTTTGATAAGTATTGGGGGCCAAAACCGCTCAACAAAGGAGTAGTCGTACAAATTTACTTAGGCAGTGCATCTAACTTGTATAACTCGTTTAAAACAGGTGCTGTAGATGTGGCTTATCTGAGTTTAGAACCCGATCAAATTCGCAATTTGCAAAACAGTCAAAAGGAAAAAGGCTGGCAAGTTAAGGAAGTGGAAGGGAATGGGACTATTTATATGATGTTAAACGTTAAACAAAAGCCCTTAGATAATCCGGCTGTTCGGCAAGCCGTTGCGGCAGTGATCGATCGACCGGGGATGAATCAGCGAGTGTTTTATGGTCAGGGCAAACCATTGTATAGCCTCATTCCTGATAGCTTTCCCCAGGCACGAGATGGGTTTAAAGCGGCCTACAGTTCACCTACGGGTGGTAGCAACATCGCTAAAGCCAAAGAGCTATTGAAAAAAGCGGGCTTTTCGGCTCAAAACCCTGCCAGAGTGCAGATTTGGTACAAGTCCAGCACTATTAGCGACAAAATGATCGCTAATTTTTTACGTGCCTACAGCAAAAAAAATATGGATGGCATTTTGATACTAGAGCCAAATGCTGCTGAAGCTACGGCATTTAGCAAAATGCTCAAAACCGGTGCTTATCCGGTAGCTTTTCAAACTTGGTATCCCGATTTTATTGATGTAGATACCTACATCCAGCCTTTCTTAGAATGTCCAGAAGCCGACGAGAAGAAGCCCGGAGTTCTTGGTCAGGGCTGTAAAGATGGGGGCAGTGCTGAGCAGGGTTCCTTTTATTACGATGCCGCTATGAATAAAATGATTGCAGAGCAAGGCAAGACTTTAAATCCGGCTGACCGGCTGACTATTTTACAAAACATTCAAAACAAAGCCGTAACTGATGTACCGCAGATTCCGCTGTTTCAGACTAAGGATTTTATCTTTTCCCGACCGGGTATTACCGGTGCCAACACCGATCCTCTGCAAAATCTGCAATATTTTTCAATTAAAAAATCTGCGACTAAGTAACCAGTAATTTTTATGTCTCGTTTAAAATCTCTGCAATATTATCTCTTAGCTCGATTGGTACTTGCTCCGGTAATGCTATGGACAATTGTGACCATTATTTTTATTCTGATGCGAGCAACTCCGGGCGATCCTGTTGATGCGATTGTGGGTAATAAGGCTTCTGATAAAATTAAAGACGACATGCGAGAGACTTTGGGGTTAGATAAACCACTGTGGTTCCAATACATCGATTATTTAGGTAAGCTGTTGCAGTTTGACTTGGGTGAATCGATTACTAGTTCGGGGTTAAAAGTCACTCAGATTATCGGTGATTACTTTCCGGCCACGATCGAGCTAGCCACCGGAGCTATTTTGATCGCTTTTGCCGTGGGGATTACCCTTGGAGTGATTGCGGCCTCTAAACCAGACAGCAAAACCGAAGGCTTTAGCCGGTTGTTTGGGGTAATTAGCTATTCGGTGCCAATTTTTTGGGCGGGGATGCTGTTGCAGATTGTATTCTCGGTGGGCTTGGGTTGGTTTCCTTTGGGAGGCAGATTTCCTTCTAGTTTACAGCCCCCCGATAAGATTTTTGGTCTGTACACGATCGATAGCTTGTTGCACTTTAATCTGAGTCAGTTTGTCACATCTTTGTATTATTTAGCTTTGCCTTGTCTTACTTTAGGAATTTTGCTCAGCGGTATTTTTGAGCGGATTGTACGAGTGAATTTAAAAGAGAATTTGAAGTCTGATTATGTGGAAGCCGCCAGAGCCAGAGGTATTCCTGAAAGACAGATTTTACTGGTTCATGCTTTAAAGAATTCTTTGATTCCGGTGATTACGGTGTTGGGTTTAACGACAGCATCCCTGTTAGGTGGGGCGGTTTTGACCGAAACAACTTTCTCTTGGCCCGGTTTGGGTGGACGACTCTATGAGGCGATTTCTGCCCGAGATTACCCCACAATTCAAGGCATCATGGTGTTCTTTGCAGCGATCGTGGTAATTGCCAGTATTGTGATTGATTTAATTAATGCCTTGGTGGATCCTCGGATTAAGTATTAGGGATCATTTTGGGTTATCCTGTCTTTAAAGATTAAATCTTTATAAAATTTGATTTTTTCGAGATAATCAAGTGGTTATTAGTAAAATTCGTTGCTATGCTGCCATCAGGACAGGTTCATACTCATGAGTAAATTACAGCTTCTATCTGGCCAAGTGAGTCACGTCAACTACTTTGCTAAGAACGTAAATCAGCTTTGATCTAGCTGCTACCATGGATAGATTGATTTTGGGAGCGCCAGATACAAGATGCGGGTTAAACATTGGTTGATTGTGATAGTGGTGGCATTAGGCCTATGGTTATCCAGCGGTTGTCAAATGCCCTGGTTGGCAGCAAAAAATACTCCAGATAAAGCTTTATGGCAGGTGGCCTCTTTCCCGATCGGCGTAGGCTGTGACCCTTCCTTGCTAGAGCAACGCCCCGGATATCGGCAGGTTATTAAAACCGAGTACAACAGCATTACTCCCGAAACCGAACAAAAATGGGTTTCGATCCACCCCGAGCCAAATCGCTATAGCTTTACCAAAGCAGATTACTTGGTGAACTGGGCGGTAGCTAATGGTAAGCGAGTACATAGCCACACTTTGCTCTGGCACCAGCCCGATGCTTTGCCCAAGTGGCTAAAAGAATTTAAAGGGGATAAAGCCGCCTGGGAAAAGGTCATGAAAACCCACATTCAAACAGTAGTGGGTCATTACAAGGGCAAAGTGAAATCTTGGGATGTGGTGAATGAAGGACTAAATGATGATGGCACATTGCGGATGGCCAATCATCATGCTAATCCTTCAGTAGAAAACGACAACGGCAGTATTTGGGCACGAAATTTAGGACCAGACTATATTGCGCGGGCTTTTCAATATGCTCATGCGGCTGACCCCAAGGCTTTGCTGTTTTACAACGAATATGGCCAAGATACCCAGCCTCGCAAGGTGGCGGCGATCGCGAAAATGGTGGCAGATTTTAAACGGCGCAAAATTCCGATCGATGGTTTGGGTTTACAGTTTCATTTAGATTTGAACGCCACAGAAGAAAGAATTACTAGGGCAATTGGTAGCGCAGCAAAAACAGGTTTGTTAGTACATCTTTCGGAGTTGGATGTGTTGGTTTCTAATTGGAAAAAGAATCCAGATTTAGTTTATAGTCCTGACCTACAAAAGCAACAGGGTGCAAAGTATAAGTTTATTGCTCAGGAATATCAACGTCTAGTGCCCAAAAAGCAGCGCTACGGCATCACCCATTGGAATGTGGGCGATGGGGATAGCTGGATTACAAACTGGATGAAGCTCAAAGATTGGCCGTTGTTATTTGATGATAAATATCAACGCAAAAAAGTTTACTACGATTATCGTGAGGGATTAAAGCCAATTAAATAGTTAATGGCCTTCAACTTTCGATCGATATTCCGCCGCTGTCATCATGCTATCCATTTCACTGGCATTGCTGACTTCGATTTCAATTAGCCAACCAGCCTCATAGGGTTCATTAACCAGCTCTTCTGGGGTATCAACCATCGCCTGGTTGGTTTTGAGCACCTTACCGCTCACTGGGGCTTTGAGATCTTCTACTGCTTTAACTGATTCGATCGTGCCAAAGGCTGCACCTTGAGTAACTGTGCTACCCACTGCGGGGAGTTCCAAAAAAACAATATCGCCCAATTGATCGATCGCAAAAGCCGTA
>JANOXZ010000168.1:0-5300 GCA_031418695.1 Synechococcales cyanobacterium VAR_35_metabat_10 | reverse complement strand
CTGGGCCTTAGTAGTTTCTGGATTGATACTAAATATTTAAAGGATAATCAATATTAGGTATTGATAAATTCTTTGTAGCAAAACCAGCAACATTTGATGTTGCTGGTTTATTGTGATTTATATATTATTCGATATTTATGGCAGCACTTTCCAATATTCTAGTTGTGAAAAGATTTGAAGCAGGTCAAAGGAAATCTACTGACAGCACTAAATTAAAATAGATTCTCTACTAGCGCTTAAAGTGAATAATCACAGATTATCTCTGTGAATGAGGTCGATCAGTCACATTTTGCAGAACTTAATCTTTAAATACAAACGGCCATATCTCTCAATTGTTAGTTCAAATCATAAATATTGAAAAGAAGGGATGAACTAGCACTATTCAGTAACTTGATTTTCAAAGAAGACCTTTTGGAAGTCCCAACCATACCTCGGCTCCCAAGATTGCGATAAAATCGGGAGATAAATAAATTATTTATAAAAAATAAATGACCGACTCTGCCGCAACATTAAGTAATTTAGAGCAAGCACAGCGCTGGTTTCGGCGGAATGTGATCGCCAAAATTGCCAATCTCAAACTGGCGATATCCATGCTGCTGATCATTGCCTTCTTTAGTATTGCGGGCACCGTCATTGAGCAAGGCCAACCCCCTGCTTATTATCAAACCAATTACCCCGAGCATCCGGCCCTGTTTGGCTTTTTAAGCTGGAAAGTGATTCAGGTAGCTGGTTTAGACCACGTATATCGCACTTGGTGGTACTTGGGCTTACTAGCTTTCTTTGGCATTAGTTTGGCCACTTGTACTTTCACAACTCAATTGCCCGCTCTGAAATCAGCTCGGCGCTGGCGGTTCTACGACCAGCCCCGCTTTTTTCAGAAACTGGCCTTGAGTGCAGCAGTTGATTCCAATATCTCGCAGCTCCTGCCAGAACTAGCGGCCAAAAAATATAAAGTCTTTCAGGAAGGCGATAAGCTCTATGCCCGCAAAGGATTGATTGGCAAAATTGGCCCGATCGTCGTTCATATGGGCATGATTATTGTGCTGATTGGCGGAGTAATTGGTGCTCTGACTGGCTTCTTAGCCCAAGAAATGATTCCGGCAGGTGAAACCTTCCAAGTCAAAAATGTGATCGAAGCTGGTCAATGGTCAAAGGGTCAGGTGCCGAAGGATTATTCGATCGAAGTCAAAGATTTTCACATCGATTACAGCCCGGCGGGAGATATTGACCAGTTCTATTCCGACCTGAAAGTGATCGATGCTCAAGGCAAAGAGCTGAAAACCGAGACAATTTATGTGAACAAGCCTCTGATCTATAAGGGCGTGACTTTTTACCAGACAGACTGGGGCATCTCCGCCGTGCGGGTAAAGATCAACAACAGTCCGATTTTTCAGTTACCCATGGCGCAGTTAGGCACCGAGAAAGCTCGAATTTGGGGGACGTGGATTCCCACTAAGCCCGATTTAAGTGCTGGGGTTTCGGTGTTAGCCAAAGATTTGCAGGGGACGGTGTTGATTTACGACACGGCGGGTCAGTTGATTGGTAGTGCCCGGGAAGGCGGGGCGATCGAGGTCAACGGTGTAAATTTACAAATCCTCAAGGTGGTCGGCAGCACCGGTCTTCAGATTAAGGCAGATCCTGGTGTACCAGTGGTGTATTTAGGCTTTGGTCTATTAATGGCTGGGGTAATGATGAGTTATTTCTCCCACTCTCAGGTGTGGGCAGTTAACAAAGATCAGCAGTTGTTGATTGGTGGTCGGACTAATCGGGCACAGGTGACTTTTGAGCGGGAGTTGGTAGAAATTATCGATCGGCTACAAAATCCGTCGGTTGCTTCTAAGGCGACCGAACCACCCGACAACATTCAAGTTCTTGCTGAAAGGTGAAACATGGCAAATCAGCCTTTCTGGAATCTGTCCTAGCTGCCACAACTTTCTAATTGATCTACCCCAGGCTTTACCCCCCTTTCGATCGAACACCAGAAATGCTAGAATATGGGGCTGTGTTTTTTATGTATATTGCGGGTATCGACTCGGAGGGAATTGTGTTGTCGTCAAAATTTATTTTAAAAGTGCTCTGGCTCGATGAAAACGTCGCACTAGCAGTCGATCAGGTCGTTGGTAAAGGTCTTAGCCCACTGACCGCTTATTTTTTCTGGCCTCGGGCAGATGCTTGGGAACAGCTCAAATCTGAAATGGAAGCTAAACATTGGATTGCAGAAGTCGATCGAGTAGGAATTCTCAATCAGGCCACTGAAGTCATCAACTATTGGCAAGAAGAAGGCAAGGGCAAGCCTTACACTGAGGCTGTGGTTAAGTTTCCGGAAGTGGTTTTCACCGGAAGCAATTAGGTAAGCAACTAAAAAGCGGTCACTTTGAACCACGATCGACAGCTAGATGATCTAGCTGCCGATATTTTTTTGACCAGAATTAAAACACAAAACTTCGTATTTAGTTGTTATTACCGAACCCGCACCGTAAAAATCCTGTGTTAGAATCTGAGAATTCAGGCTAGCAGCAGGTAGTAGGTAAAAGTCATGTTTGAGCGCTTTACAGAAAAAGCCATTAAGGTGATCATGCTGGCTCAAGAGGAAGCACGTCGCCTAGGGCACAATTTCGTCGGTACAGAGCAAATCCTTCTAGGATTGATCGGAGAAGGCACCGGCGTAGCTGCCAAAGTCCTGAAATCGATGGGTGTCAATCTTAAAGACGCACGGATCGAAGTGGAGAAAATTATCGGACGCGGCTCTGGCTTCGTAGCGGTAGAAATTCCCTTCACTCCTAGAGCGAAGCGTGTCTTAGAGCTATCTCTAGAAGAAGCGCGTCAGCTCGGTCACAACTATATCGGTACTGAGCATCTGCTGCTGGGTCTCATCCGTGAGGGTGAAGGCGTAGCTGCCAGAGTATTGGAAAATCTCGGTGTAGATTTAGCCAAAGTTCGTACCCAAGTCATCCGGATGTTGGGCGAAACTGCCGAAGCAGTGGCTCCCGGTGGCGGATCTTCAGGGCGAGGCAACAAGACCCCGACCTTGGACGAATTTGGTTCTAATCTGACCCAAATGGCTCTCGATGGCAAACTAGACCCAGTAGTGGGACGTGCCAAAGAAATTGAGCGGGTGATCCAGATCTTGGGTCGTCGCACCAAAAATAACCCAGTCTTAATCGGCGAACCCGGCGTTGGTAAAACGGCGATTGCCGAAGGCTTGGCTCAGCGCATCATCGCTACAGATGTGCCAGACATTTTGGAAGACAAACGGGTCATGACCTTAGATATCGGCTTACTGGTAGCCGGTACTAAGTATCGCGGTGAATTTGAAGAGCGCCTGAAAAAAATCATGGACGAAATCCGCCAAGCGGGCAACGTGATTTTGGTAATCGACGAAGTACACACCCTCATTGGTGCTGGTGCCGCTGAAGGAGCGATCGATGCGGCAAACATCCTGAAGCCAGCTTTGGCGCGGGGTGAACTGCAATGTATCGGTGCCACCACCTTAGATGAGTATCGCAAACACATCGAACGCGATGCCGCCCTAGAAAGACGCTTCCAGCCAGTAATGGTGGGCGAACCGAGCGTAGAAGAAACGATCGAGATTCTCTACGGTCTGCGGGAGCGCTATGAGCAACACCACAAACTGCGGATTACTGACGATGCCCTCAAGGCCGCCGCCGAATTGGCCGATCGATACATCGCTGATCGCTTCTTGCCCGACAAGGCGATCGATCTGATGGATGAAGCTGGTTCTCGGGTGCGCTTGTTGAATTCTCAGTTGCCAGCGGCAGCGAAGGAACTCGACAAAGAGTTACGTCAAGTGCTGAAGGACAAAGACGAAGCAGTGCGGTCTCAAGATTTCGACAAAGCCGGTCAACTGAAAGACCGCGAGTTAGAAATTAAAACCGAAATTAAAGCGATCGCTCAAGCCAAAAAAGCTGAAACCGCCGCTGCTGCTGCTAGTGAAGCTGGTGACACCACCAAGCAACCCGAAGTTACTGAAGAGGACATTGCTCACATCGTGGCTTCCTGGACAGGCGTACCGGTTAGTAAGCTCACCGAGTCTGAATCGGTCAAGCTGTTGCACATGGAAGAAACCTTGCACCAACGTTTAATTGGTCAAGACGAAGCAGTCAAAGCAGTCTCCCGTGCGATTCGTCGTGCCCGAGTTGGTTTGAAAAATCCTAACCGCCCGATCGCTAGCTTTATCTTCTCTGGACCTACCGGAGTTGGTAAAACCGAGTTGACCAAGGCATTAGCGGCTTACTTCTTCGGTTCCGAAGATTCGATGATTCGCTTAGATATGTCGGAGTACATGGAACGCCACACAGTTTCTAAACTGATTGGTTCACCTCCAGGCTATGTGGGCTTTAACGAAGGTGGTCAACTTACCGAAGCCGTCCGTCGTCGCCCATATACCGTGGTGCTATTCGATGAAATCGAAAAAGCTCACCCCGACATCTTTAATATGCTGCTGCAAATCTTAGAAGACGGTCGTTTGACTGACTCTAAGGGACGCACAGTAGACTTCAAGAATACCTTGTTGATCATGACTTCCAACATTGGTTCTAAGGTAATCGAGAAAGGCGGCGGCGGTTTAGGCTTTGAGTTTGAAGATAACAAAACCGAAGCTACTTACAACCGGATTCGCAGTTTGGTGAACGAAGAGCTGAAGAACTACTTCCGCCCTGAGTTCTTGAACCGTTTGGACGAAATCATTGTCTTCCAACAGCTCACCAAGGACGAAGTTCGCAACATTGCCGATATCATGCTGAAGGACTTGTTCCAACGCTTGACCAAGCAGGGGATGTCTTTAGAAGTCACCGCCAAGTTTAAGGATCGGTTGATCGAAGAAGGCTACAACCCAGCCTATGGTGCTCGTCCCTTACGCCGCGCCATTATGCGGCTCTTGGAAGACATCTTGGCTGAAGAAATGCTCTCGGGTCGCCTGAAGGAAGGAGATTCTGGCATTGTGGACTTGGATGAAGAAGGCAAAGCCTTTGTTACTGCCACTCATCCACCAGCTCTACCGGTGAATAATGAAGCTCCAGCTCTTAGCGCTGCCGAATAGTCATTTGATAGATTAAACTTAAAACCGCTGTCTCTAGGCAGCGGTTTTCTTTATTATTAATGACCGAATCCAAAATTTGAGGTTTTAAAATGGCATATAATAATTTTACTTTAGAGTCAGTGAAAGACAGTTTTGATCTAAAGTTACTCGATAATCGGTTTTGTGAGCTTTTACCTGTTTGCGATCCTCAATCTGAGTTCTTCGCTATTTTTGATGAATCATCTTCTTTGGCTGAGGTTGC
>JANOXZ010000167.1:0-6518 GCA_031418695.1 Synechococcales cyanobacterium VAR_35_metabat_10 | reverse complement strand
GCCCTCCTCAAGTTTGCGGAAGCTGTAGGCGAGTTTGTGGTGCAGATTTTGCGCGAAGAACTCCCCCAAGGATGAGCGAAGTCGAACCCACCGCCAGGGCGAAGCCGACGATAGTAATCAAGAAAGTAAATGATTTGTGTAATTGTGGGTGAAACGGAACGCAGTGTGTTCCGCTTGGTGTGGGTTATCAGCCAGGATTTAGTCGGGATAAATCCTTAGACGACGATTGGGTTCTTCGCCAAAGCTATCAGATTTGAGATGGTAATGCTCGATTAATTCATGCTGCATCTTGCGTACTTTGTTTGATCGAGGCAACAATTCCACTGGTTGATTCTTCGGAATCACAATTTGCTCCACAGCCAACCGTGCTTCTTCCAAAGCCTCAATTTCGTCGTCACTACCATCTTTAATAAATAGTCGCAGATCTGCATCAGCGGGCAAAGGCTCATCCATATTCAGCATCCGGCGCAGAGTGCGAGTAAGCTGCGGAATAGTCCCAGACTTAACACTATAAATCGGCAACTGACGCACCTTAGCCACCTGACGCAGCTTGGCATGATTTTTAATATGGGTGCGCAGCGCCAACACCGCATCGGCACTATCCATATCTTTCGTCAGCACCACCGGGAGCTGGAGAACTTCGATAATTTGATCGAGTTCCTGAACGCTGATGCCGTATGGATAGACATGTAGTGGCAAATCATCGCCCTTGGTACCGGGGCCATCAATAAGGTCTTCACCATCCCAGGCTGCTTGATTCAGCATTTCCTGGAAAGTTAGGCGCTCAGAATTTGGGGCTACTGTGACTCGATCGGGCTGACGGATCGATTGATCGCGGCTGGCGTATTGACGAGTAGTGATCGGCACCGGCTCCATGCGGCCACTAGCCCGCCAGCCACCAGGAGAGAGGCTAGGGTTCGCGGCGGCTGGGGCAACAGTGGAAGTTTTCTGGGAAGTGATTTCCTTTTGGATAGTTACATGTCCCTGTTCATCCACGGTGCGCAGTTGTGGTGTGGGCTGCCGACCACGCAGCAAGTTATCCACCATATCAGCAACGCTATCGTGGATCACCCAACGATGACGCTCCTGCATTTCTACAGCGATCGTGAAGGTAGGTGGAGCTTTGCGCTCTAACACGGTTTTTTGCGAAGCACGACGGCGGGCTTCGTCATCACCGAGAGTAACGGCTTGGATGCCGCCCACTAAATCGGAAAGGGTGGGGTTTTTGATCAGGTTTTCGAGCTGGTTTCCGTGGGCGGTGCCGACGAGTTGGACACCACGTTCGGCGATCGTCCGAGCGGCTTGAGCTTCTAACTCTGTACCAATTTCATCGATTACAATTACTTCTGGCATGTGGTTTTCCACGGCTTCGATCATCACTTGATGCTGAAGCTCGGGCCGAGAAACCTGCATCCTTCTGGCTCTACCGATCGCTGGGTGCGGAATATCTCCATCGCCTGCGATTTCGTTAGAGGTATCAATAATCACCACCCGCTTGTTCAAGTCATCGGCCAGAACTCTGGCAATCTCCCGCAGGGCAGTGGTTTTACCGACTCCTGGTCGCCCCAGCATCAAAATTGATTGCCCGGTTTCCACCAAGTCTCGAATCATGTTGATGGTGCCAAACACCGCTCGACCCACCCGACAGGTGAGTCCGATGATCTCGCCCGCTCGGTTGCGCATGGCGCTGATCCGGTGCAGGGTGCGTTCAATGCCCGCCCGGTTATCGCCGCTGAACATGCCTACTCGATCAACACAGTATTGCAAATCTTCTTTGGTAACTACTGTTTCGCTCAGATATTCTGCCCCGTTCACAAATCTGGCTTCTGGGCAGCGACCTAGATCTAGGACTATTTCAATTAAGTCACTTTGTTGCGGATGCTCGCCAATGGTCTGACGGATTGCTGCGGGTAAAATGTCGAGCAATTTACTGAGGTCATCAGTAATTTCTTTTCTTCCCAAACTGATGTTTTCTTCCGTCATAGATATTTATTGGTTTTGATGAAGGTGCGGTCGCAACTCGTCAGACATCGATCGGGTGGTTTTAGGACGTTAGCCAGCAACGGGAATACTAGCGCCCTACGATTCTGGCTTCTATTATTACACGATAAATCTCAGGTCTGCATTGGGTTCTAGCCACTAAAGTCGATCTACTGGTTAGGTGTTGACTCTCGATCGCCAAATAGGCCATAATGAAAGACTGTTTACTTTACAGGCTCGGAACGGGTTTATTTACTCAAACCAAGTTCTACTCAGGGTTTCACCCCGGTAGCCACCCCTACGGCCAACTTATTCCTAAATTATGACCTACGCAATTATTGAAACCGGCGGCAAACAAATCCGCGTTGAAGTCGGACGTTTTTATGACATCGAGCTACTTGCCGCTGAAGAGGGCGCAAAAGTTGATATCGATAAAGTTTTGCTCATCGGCAATGGTGAGACTGTGACTATTGGTCAGCCTTTGGTGGCTGGTGCGGTAGTAAAGGGCACTGTAATGCGCCACTTCCGCGATCGCAAGGTGATTGTCTATAAGATGCAGCCTAAGAAAAAGACTCGCAAAAAGCGTGGTCACCGTCAGGAAGTTACTCGTTGGATGGTCGATGAGATCGTTGCTGGGTAATCTCTTTTCCTTTGTAAATAATTTGTAACCTAAAAGTAGAGGCACATGTATGGCAAGTAAGAAAGGTACGGGTAGTACTAGAAACGGTCGCGATTCTAACGCTCAGCGGCTGGGCGTGAAACGGTTCGGTGGCCAAAAGGTAACTGCGGGCTGCATTATTATTCGTCAGCGCGGTACTTCGGTACATCCTGGCAATAATGTGGGTGTGGGCAAAGATTACACTCTTTATTCCTTGATTGATGGCGTGGTAACTTTCGAGCGCCGTGGTAAGAATGGCAAGAAAGTGAGCGTTTATGCTCCTACTGCTGCTTAATTAGTTCTCGATCAAATTTTAAAAACCCTTGAACCCTTGTGGTTCAGGGGTTTTGTGTCGTCTAATATCGGCTTTAATAGCAGCTAAACTGCGCGAATTAGGGATAGACCCAGATAACATGTAAAATATCTAACAACTGATTCTCTAATACGACCAATGGTTCAGATATTAGCAAAACCCATTACTTTAACTGAATTTTTGGCAAAACCAGAAACCAAGCCAGCAAGCGAATTCATCGACGGTCAAATTATCACTAAGCCTATGCCCCAAGGAAGACATAGCACTATTCAAGGGGAGTTATTGCGGGTAATTAATGCTGTGGTTAAGCCGAGCCGAACTGCTTGGGCATTCCCAGAACTACGCTGCACTTTTGCTGATCGATCCACTGTTCAAGATATTGCCGTATTCAAATGGGAGCGCATTCCTACTAACGATGATGGCACGGTGGCTGACAAAATCTTGATTGCCCCAGACTGGACAATTGAAATTCTTAGCACCGATCAATCTAGTAGTCGAGTTACCAGAAATATATTGCATTGTTTGAACCATGGAACAGAGATGGGTTGGTTAATTGACCCCAGCGAACAAATGGTGTTTGTTCATACTGCTCAGCAACCGACTCAATGCTTAGAAAACACCAGCGATTTTATCCCTGTGCCTAGTTTCGGCCAAGAATTATCGATTACCCTTGGTCAAATCTTTGGTTGGCTCCAAGTGAACTAACATTCGAATAAAATCGATCATAAACTATGCAAGAATTTCGTGGGTTAACCGGAATAGCTAATTGTTAAAGCTATATTTGGGGCTGTGTGGAATTTCTTGTTAGAGAGTGCCAAAGGTAGCTTCCATTGTTTTAAGGTCATAAGTCAAGAGGTATTTATGATGCTGCCTATATAGATTTGCAAGGAAAGATTGATTTGAACCTACAACATCCATACCACGATCATCGTAAGGGAAAGCGACGACACCAGCCGATAGATTTACAAGGTAAATCGAACACAAAGGACGTGGGCTAATATGACCAAAATCTGTAGAAACTGCACACCATAAGAAGTTTTGCAGGAGATTTATAGGAGCCTCAAATGCAATCGTTAGCCAAAACTCAGGTTCATTTTTATCAAACCAGTCATCTTTGGATGATGTTTCCAGCCAGATGGAGCGAGATTTTGGGATTTTGATTCCAGCAGCTTTTAGCTCTCGCAGGATTTTTCGATGAGCAAATTGATGTGCATCTGCTTTTGTACGTAAGCAGACCAAACAGTTTTCGGCATCTTGAAAGATATCTGAGCAAATTATAGTTGCCTTTTTTATGGCAAGAAGAAATTGAGAAATTGATATGCTGTCTTCTGATAAACCGAAGCGTAGACCACCAGGGTAAGAGTAAAATAGCGGACGCTCAAAAATATTGGTGCCAAAAACGGAATTAATTTTTCTGCGTATCTCCATTAAGCCTCCTAACAAGTGTAAAAACATTCTGATCGAACCACACAAACCCAAGCTAAAATAATAGAAGCGTACCACCGGAGCAATCCCTAAGTTATGGTTCAGCAACTGAAAAGTACCGAAATTATCTATCCAGACTGCGACGGACAGCCGATGTCAGACAACACCCTCCAATTTAGCTGGATCGTCAAAATCAAAGAAAACTTAGAAATTCTGTTCGCTAATGACCCTGATGTCTTTGTGGCCGGTGACTTGCTTTGGTACCCAGTACAAGGGGACAACAACATTAAACGTGCGCCCGATGCTATGGCCGTATTTGGCAGACCCAAAGGATACCGGGGTTCTTATCAACAATGGCTCGAAGACAATATCGCACCCCAAGTGGTCTTTGAAATTTTGTCTCCAGGGAATCGCTTAGCTGAGATGACGGCAAAGTTTGAATTCTACGATCGATATGGCGCAGAAGAATATTACATTTACGACCCCGTTAGCGAAGCCTCCCCAGGGGGGAATCGAATAGATTTTACCGGCTGGCTAAGGCAAGCTGGCAGACTACAAGGCATCACCAATATCTCTGGCTGGGTTAGTCCTCGCTTGGGAGTAAGGTTTGAACTAAATGAAGAACTAGAAATCTACACGCCTGCTGGTGAGCTATTCTTATCACCGTTAGAAATTTCACAGAAAGCTGATGTGGCTCAACTAGAAACAGTTCGACAGCAGATGAGAGCTGATGCCGCAGAGCAAAAAGCAGTCGCCATGGCAGCAAAGTTAAAAGAGTTGGGAATCGAAATGGATTTGTAAGTAGGTTTGAAGAACCTCAGTAAACTCTTGATTCACTTCTCCCCTGATAGGTCTAAGGTATATACTGGCTATCTCTGGCAAAAGCTAAAGATTCTGTATCTACCCCAGCCCCCCAAAGATCGTGGCGCGCGTCCTACTCGAAAACATTTACAAAACCTACGCACCGGGCACCGACACGCCACCAGTGCTCCGCCAAATTGACCTGTCGATCGATGATGGCGAGTTTATGGTGCTGGTCGGACCATCGGGCTGTGGCAAAAGTACCCTGTTGAGATCGATCGCCGGACTCGAACAACTCACCGCTGGCACCATCAGCATTGGCGACAGAGTAGTCAACGACCTGCCCCCCAAAGACCGGGATATTGCCATGGTCTTTCAAAGCTATGCCCTCTACCCCCACCTACGGGTTTACGACAACATTGCCTTTGGTCTGCGACGGCGGGGATTGGCAGGCTTACCAGCGATCGGTCAGAACTTTTTAGTAGAAACCACTCGCAACCTGCCCAAAGCTCTGAGATACGAAACCGATCGAGAGCGCCAAATTAAACAGCAGGTTTACAAAGTCGCCGAAATGCTCCAGATCGAGGGTTTATTACAGCGTTTACCCAAACAACTCTCTGGTGGCCAAAAACAGCGGGTGGCCTTGGGGAGAGCGATCGCCCGCGATGCCCAGGTATTTTTGATGGACGAGCCGCTTTCTAACCTTGATGCCAAACTCAGAGCCGAAACCCGCAGCCAAATTGTGCGACTGCAACGGCAACTCGGCAAAACGACCATCTATGTGACCCACGACCTAACTGAAGCCATGACCATGGGCGATCGGATTGCGGTGATGTATGGTGGCCAAATTCAGCAGGTGGCTTCGCCCCTAGAAATTTATCGTCACCCGGTGAATACCTTTGTGGCACAGTTTATCGGTTCACCACCGATGAACTTTGTGCCGGTGCAAGCCGATTTACCAGTCGTGACCAATGGTGACTGGCGATTGACCTTGCCTACCGCATTATCCAAAGCAGCCAAAACGAACGGCGATCGGCACTTACTTTTAGGCATCCGCCCTGAACACCTCGAACTAGCCGCCCCCGATCCCGCTCATCTTCATGGTCGGGTAGAACTTATAGAAGCTTTGGGTACCGATACTTTCATTACTGTGCAGTTAGCGGGCTTGCAAAATGCCCCTAGTTCAATCCAAGCTCGGATTTCGCCAGAACAAACCGTGCAAAAAGGCCAGGAAGTCTCGCTCTCCCTAGCCGCCGATAAAATTCACTTATTCGATCCCCAAACTACTTTGGCGATTTAGGACTAGCTGACGTTTGCCGTTGGGGTTTGGCTCCGCTCACC
>JANOXZ010000166.1:0-31155 GCA_031418695.1 Synechococcales cyanobacterium VAR_35_metabat_10 | reverse complement strand
GATCGAGGCGATCGCGCTCTATGCTGAAAAAAAAGATAAAATCAGTGCTGTGCTACTAGATATGATGATGCCATCTTTAGATTCAGTGACTATTATTCGCACTCTGAGTAAGCTTAATTCTCAGGTACAAATTATTGCCATGAGTGGCTTGGTGACTAATGAATCGGTGACAAAAATGACCAATGAGGGTGTAAAGGCATTTTTAGCTAAGCCTTTTACTGCTCACGAATTGTTGCAGCCTTTGGCTTTAATTTGTAACCAGAATAGTGATGGCTCGATGATTTAATGACAGCGAATTTGCATGGTGGGCTGGGATTACCCTCCTAAAAAAAATCACAGTCCATCACCTAGTCACAGTTTAGACAATCTCAACCTCATGCTCTTGCAGGTGAGCGCGGAACTTCGGATTCTCGAACTTAACCAGTATGGGGAAATTGGCACTCACTGGTCTACCCCGCCACTCCGTCACAATTTTGTCGATCGAGCCTTCATATCCTTTGATTTCTACTGGTTGGCCTTTGCCACCAGGGATGTGATAGACCACAACAGATTCAGTTATCCGAACTCGATCGCCAACGTTCATATCTTGTCTTCTCGGCCTGACTGCCGCCTAAAATGGTTTGTTAAGGAACTTACATTTTTGCATGGATCGATACTTTTTGAGCAATGACCTGACATATCTAGACATAATCTAATCGCCAGAAGCCGGGAAGACTGAGAGTGGGCACAGAGAGTGAGCTAAGATGAAAGACATTATTAAACTGGCGGATCCTACTATGACCGAGTCCTCTAGCGCCTCATATCTCACCGGCAACGAATTAGCCCCCAGCTACAATATTCCGATCGTCCTTATCGCTGCCGTAATTCCATTAGTTTGGCTTCAGACCTGGGTAGCTTTTGTCGTAGGTGTTTTTGGTTTGTTTTTGCTGCTGCAAGCTGCCCTAATTCGTTTGCAGTTTACTGATACCGACTTGGTAGTGTTTCGATCCAGCAAAGAAATTCGACGTTTTCCCTATGCAGAGTGGCAAGAATGGGAAATATTTTGGTCGCCAGTACCAGTGCTGTTTTACTTTCGGGAAATTAACAGCATTCATTTTTTGCCTGTGCTGTTTCAGCCTCAAGAGCTGCGCGCCTGCCTAGAAAAATATTGCCCGCGCTAAAGCCTCTATAATCTTTTGCATCAATTGCTTTTTCCCAATGAGTCCTTCCGATCAAGATTTACCCTTAGAATTGCCCACAGAGTTACCCTCTGGCCCCCCGGCTGAGAACGCTGAACCAGTGACCAGTGCCGAGTTGCAACAGCAGATTGTGATTGCCCGTCAAGCCTACGAGCAAATGACCCAGGCTGCTCTGGCTGACTTAGAGCAGCGGCGGCAAAACTTGAAAGTGTCGATCGAACAGCTAGAACGCAAGCGCGATCGGATACAGGTTGAAATTGCCCAGAGTTTTGCTGGCTCTTCTCAAGAAATTGCGGTGCGCATTCAGGGCTTCAAAGATTATCTGGTGGGCAGCCTGCAAGATTTGGTAACGATCGCCGAAGAAATAGAATTTTCGGAACCAATGCCTTTACCAGAACCCACTAGACCAGTGGTAATTGAGCCAGTAGCCAGTATTCCCCCTGCGCAGTTTCGAGAGCCAGCTTATCAATCTAATGCTCGCCGGATTCGGGAATTACTCAATCAGTATCAAACGGCTCCCGATTACTATGGGCCACCTTGGCAGGTTCGTCGAACCTTAGAACAAATCCACGTTGATCGCACCAAAGAGTGGTTTTTGGAACAGGGAGGACGGGGTACGCTGAAATCTACCGGTAGTAGTCGATTGCAAAATATTTTGATTGGCACCACGGCGATTTCGGTGCTGCGATCGCTCTATGGAGACTATTTACGGGTGTTGATCTTAGCCAATACTCCGGAGCGATTGGGAGACTGGCGACGTGGTTTGCAAGACTGTCTTGGTTTAGAGCGCAGCGATTTTGGCCCCAATGGGGGGGTGATTTTGTTTGAAGAAGCCGAACCGATGGTGCTGAAAGCTGAGAGAATTATGGCCGATCGAGATATGCCGTTTATTATTTTGGATGATTCGGAAGGCATGGTCAGCTTAGCCCTGCTCCAGTACCCCATCTGGTTGGCTTTTGCCCCTGAAGTGGCTCAATACAACAATGATTACCGCTACTAGTATCACCGAAAACCTCAATGGTGGGCAGTGATTCGACTCCGCTCACCAACAGCCCACCCTACAATATATCTCATGATATTTGCCATTGCTTTTGCCTTACTAATTGGAGCTTATTTTTTGGGTTCTTTCCCCACCGGCTACTTAGCTGGTCGGTTACTTCAGGGGATTGATATTCGTGAGCATGGTTCCGGTTCTACTGGGGCAACTAATGTGCTGCGGACTTTGGGGAAAGTGCCGGGTTCAGCAGTGTTACTGACCGATGTATTTAAGGGAGTCGCCGCTGTAAGTTTGGTGCAGGTGGCCTTAAGGCTGAATCCTTTACCTGAAATTCAAACCAACCTCTCGTTGTTAGTGGTGGGTACAGCAGCGATGGTGATTTTGGGTCACAGTAAGTCGGTATGGCTAGGTTGGAAGGGCGGTAAGTCGGTAGCTACGGGGCTGGGAGTGTTATTGGCGATGAATTGGCAAGTGGCGCTGTTGACTTTGGGTGTTTTTGGATTGTCGATCGGTATTACCCGCATTGTTTCAATTAGCTCAATTTTTGGGGCTTTGGCAGTGGCGATACTGATGTTTATCTATCATCAGCCTACGGCCTATGTGATTTTTACAGCGGTAGGTGGAGCCTATGTAATTTGGCTACATCGCGCTAATATCCAGCGATTGCTTAACGGTACCGAACCACAGCTCGGCAAAGGTTCAGGCACAACATCATCAGAATCTACTCAACAGCCCTCCTAGAGTTACTAGCAGGGCTGTGAGATTTTAAATTATTGAAGGGTTAGACTACTTTTGTTTTGGTTTAGCCTGTTGTGCCTGAAGGCGACGGAGTTGCTCGGCTTTAAAACTACTGGCAGCACCACTAATTTGCTGACCTTGTTCCCGTGAAAATTCACCGGGGTCACGTAGTTTGCCATTTTGGATGTTTTGCATGAGTTGCAAAATTCCACCAGTGTCACCAGAGGATGCACGGGTAAGTGGGTCACGAGAGTCGCCACTGTTGCCAAAAACGCTTTGCGCACTGGCTGGTTGTCCGGTCAACAACCCGGCGGTGAAAGCTCCACCCACCATCAGACCGGCCAGGAGAAAACTGAATTTAGACATGGTTATTAGTTTTTGATGACTTGTACCTTGACCTCTATTTTACACTTTCTGTTCCGATGTGCTCATTGTTAGGCCAGCCGACGGCGTAATAATGGCTGAATTATCACCAGTGAGACCACCGCAAACCCAACCAGCACTAGCAATGCAGTCCCAAAGCTCACATCTGCCCAAGGAGCATGAAGAATAATGCTCGACCATTGCCACTGCGGATTGGTGTAGAGATAGCGAATTGGTTCGATCGCATAACTCAAAGGATTCAGACAGGCGATCGTCTGTAACCAGGCAGGCATAAAGGATAAGGGAGCCAAAGCAGTACTGGCAAATAACAAAGGCAAATTGGCCACGAAAATCACCGCAATCAGCTCAATATGGCCGGGTAAAGCAAAGGTCAGACCTAGACTCAATGACGTTACACCCACTACTAGCAGCAAGACCACCAGTAAGATAATTGCCGCACCGCTGAATCCTGGCAAACCAGCACCCAACAGGGCACTAAGACCTACGATTGCCACCACTTGCAGCAAGGTCAAAGCGATGATGTAGATGGCCGAGGCCGCCACGATCGAATACCTGCTAGCCAAAGGAGCTACCAAGAGGCGGTTAAGGAAACCAAACTCCCGATCGAACATCACCGGCAAACCAGCATTCAAAGCACCCACGAAGGCGGTAAACACAATTACACCTGCGCCCAAGAAGTGACCGTAATCAGTACCAAATAAGTCTTTCGGAATATTTTGAAATAAGGCTCCAAACAATAGCAACCACATCAAAGGCTGCACAATTCCGGCAACCAGAGTACTAGGGCGACGTTTGAGCTGGATAAACAGGCGGGTGGTCAAACCCAGGGTTTCTTGCATAAAGTCGCTGAAAGCGCTGGTTTGGGGTAATCGATCGGCGCGGGGCTGCCAGTCGGCGATGGTTTTAGGAGAAGTGCTGATAGTCATGGTTCAATCCTGTTAGTTTTTCATGCTTTGTTTCTTTTCGGCCTTAAGGTTGCGGCTGCCTGCGGTAGCCATTTCGGCATCCATCAAGGTTTTGCCAGTGGCAGCTAAGTACACGTCATCGAGGCTAGGGCGCGATTGAGCAATGCCAAAAACTGGCAAACCAGCAGATTTAAGGGTGGCTTGGACTTTGCCCAGAGCGTCATCGGAGGCTTGCACTACTAAATTTAACGAATTTCCTTGGTTGGCGTTGATAATTGCATCTTGCACAAAGGGCAGCTTCATTAATAAATCTTTGGTGCTGTCGGCTTCAGCGCTGGTGGTGAATTCGCGGATCCGCAGAGTGATCCGCTCACCACCCAGCCGGTCTTTTAGTTCGCTAGGAGTGCCAGTTGCGATCACTTTCCCAGCATCGATAATGCCTACCCGATCGGCCAGAGCATCTACTTCTTCCAGATAATGACTAGTGAGTAAAATGGTGGTGCCGGTGGATTTGAGCTGGCGTAAGAAATCCCAGACTACTACGCGGCTTTCGATATCTAAGCCCACCGTAGGTTCATCCAGAATCAAGACTTCCGGTTGGTGCAACAGTCCAGCAGCTAGATCCAGACGACGTTGCAGGCCACCAGAGTAACCACCGGTTTTTTTGTTGATATATTCGGTGAGTCCTAAAATGCTGGTGAGAAATTCGATGCGCTGGTTGGCAATGGCTTTCGGCAAGTGATAGATGGCTGCCTGAAGGTTCAACAGCTCTCGCCCGGTGAGGACTTTGTCCAGAGCAACTTCTTGGGCAATATAGCCCAGCTTCTGTCTGGCCGATCGAGGGTCTTTTAATACCGAAACCCCAGCGACCTCTAGTTCACCGCCATCGGGTTTGGTGAGGGTACAGAGACAGCGAATTGTGGTGGTTTTCCCGGCTCCATTCGGGCCGAGCAGGCCAAAGATTTCGCCTGCTTTGACTTCAAAAGACACATCTTGGACAGCGATCGAACTGCCATAGCTTTTGCGGAGATTTTTGACGACGACGGCAGCAGCCATGATGATACAAAGGAGCTTTGCGAGAAACAGCGGTTCTGCTTATCTTAGCAAAGCCTATGGGATGATTTCTATGAAGAAAGTTTATTCTCTTTAACAATTGATAAATCGGCGATAGTCACAGTCTGACAGTAGTGGATGCAGCTTATCGAACAGCAAATCAGCAATAATCTGCGCCGTAGCGGGAGCTAACAAAATACCATTGCGGTAGTGACCAGTGGCCAAAATCAATCTTGGATCAGCACTGTAGCCTAAAATCGGCAACTCATCAGGCGTAGCTGGTCGAAAGCCCCACCATTGTTCCACCACCGGGTATTTAGCCAAGGCTGGACAGAGTCGAACCGCCCGATCGAACAATCCCTGTACTCCCTCGGAGGTATTGCCATCCACAAACCCCACATTCTCACTAGTCGCCCCAATCACAATCCTTCCATCCCGACGGGGCACAACATATATTTCAGTCCCAAATAGCACCGTGTTTAGTGGCAAGGCTTCTCCTGACGGAACTTGTAAAGCGATAAGCTGCCCTTTGCGGGGCACTACTGGCACGGGTAAAAGATCCTGACTCCAGGCACCAGTAGCTAAGATATACTGATCGGCCACCAGACCAGCTACACCCTGAGATAAATCTTGCAGATCCTGTGCTGTCACCATTACCCCAGTTTGCACCCTCACACCCGCCAATTCGGCGGCGACCTGAACAGACTTGTACAAAGCCCGGTTATCGACTTGACCATCGGTATCAAACCAATATCCGCCAACTACTTCCGCACTCAAGTTATCGGTGGGCAAATGGCTGACTAATTTTTGTCTGGTTTGCCAAGTAAGCTGAGAATCAACGGGTCGATTTCCCTTCGGAAACGCTGGGCGAACGTAATGGGGAGCCAAAATCCCGCATTCCCAATAGCCAGTATCCAGACTGGTAGCCATGGTCAACTTATTCGTCCAGTCTGCATACAGGCTACGGCTAAAAGTACATAAATCTAGCAATGTGCCAGGATTAATCCCTTCGGCTTGGGGAGCCAACATTCCTGCCGCCGCATTGGCCGCAGCAGTTTGATGATTTTTAGTTAAAACGAGCACCTGTAAACCACGCCAGCGTAGTTCTAGGGCGATCGATAGCCCAATAATACCGCCGCCAATTACAATTACCTCTGCTGCTTTGGTCATTTATCATCCCAAGACTCTTTCTCCATCAGCAATTTTAGCCGAACCTGTCTGCAAATGCCGCTCCTCGATTAACGCGCCCGAACGAGGATAGAATAAATAGAGCTTTTAGATTAGAATCTCGACCTTAATCTCAAGCTGCCGATCTAACCACAAATATACCTGCCATCTGTCTTTATTATTAATGATGAGATTAATAAAGATATTAACTAAAGTATTGCTAAATGCTATCCAGAGTTATTAGGCAAAAATGCAAGGAGCACACTCTCTATGAATCAACCAAGCAATCTGCCTGCTCTGGAGCAAGTCATTGATCATGATCCCTTAACAGTTAAGCCAGAGGCCACCGCACTCTTGGCGATTACTTTTATGCACAAGCCAAATGGCAACCAAGATTCCCCGACGGCCATAGAATTACCTATTACTGCTAAACATTCATATCAGGATAGCTATAACTATATTTTGGTGATAGAGGAGTCTAAGCCGATCGGCATTTTGACAGAGCATGATGTAGTTCGGCTCACAGTCTCAGGTATTAATTTAGCTAATGTTAAAGTCTCGGAGGTGATGACACAGCCGATCATTACTCTTTGCCAAACCAATGATCAAGGTATTTTGACGGCTTTATCCTTGCTGCACCGGCATCATATTGGCCATCTCCCGATCGTCAATGAACAGGGACTGTTGCTGGGAATGGTTACAGAAAAAGATTTGCTTCAATTTGACTCACTACTGACTATCGCTAACTATCAGGTACCATCAGCAGAACAACTAATTACAGAAATTGATCACCAACAGTATGAACTGTTACGTCAGAGTCAGCAAGATCTGACTGATTTTGTCGAAAATGCAATTTTTGGCTTACATTGGGTTGCTGCCGATGGCACAATTATTTGGGCAAACCAAGCAGAGTTAGATTTGCTGGGGTATACTCGCGAAGAATATATTGGCCATTCAATTACCGAATTTCATGCTGATCAAGATATCATTACAGATATTTTGCAACGACTTTTGAGTAATCAGCTAGTGCAAGACTATGAGGCAGATCTGCGTTGCAAAGATGGATCTATTCGGCGAGTGTTGATTGACTCTAATTCATCTTGGAGCAACGGTGAATTTATCAGAACTCGTTGTTTTACCCGAGATATCACTGATCGTAAACTTGCGGAGGAGGCTCTCCGTCAAAGCGAACAAAAATTTCGCGCCATTTTCGACGGCATGTTTCAATTTATGGGTGTTTTAACCCCAGCAGGAATACTGATCGAAGCAAATCGGACGGCCTTAGATGCTATTGGGGCCAATTCGGACGATGTCATCGGACAAATGTTTTGGGCAACGCCATGGTGGACACATTCTCCGGTGCTGCAAGAGCAACTAAAAGATGCGATTGCTAGAGCAGCTCGGGGTGAGTTGGTAAGATTTGAAGCTGAACATATCCTGGCTGATCAAACAGCTATTTTTGTGGATTTTACCCTTAAACCTGTTTTTGATGAGGAGGGTAGGGTGATTATGCTAATTCCAGAAGGACGAGACATCACCGATCGTAGACAAGCAGAATTGGAACTACAAAACCAAAAACAAGATTTAGCTCGTTCTAATGCCGAATTACAACAGTTTGCCTATGTGGCTTCCCACGATTTGCAAGAACCTTTGCGCATGATTACTAGTTACCTAGAATTGCTGGAGCGACGATACAAAGGCCAACTTGATGAGAGAGCCGATAAATTCATTGCCTATGCAGTCGATGGGGCAACTCGGATGCAGACTTTAATTAACGATTTGCTCAGTTATTCCCGAGTGGGCACCAGTACACAAGACTGGAAAACTGTTGACTGTGAAAAAATCGTCCAGAATGTGCTCAGTAATCTGCACCTGTCGATCATCCAGAGCTGTGCGGTGATCACTCACGATGCTCTACCCACAGTAAATGCCGATTCCTCACAACTGACCCAACTATTCCAAAACCTGATCAGTAATGCCATCAAATTTCATCGGGAAGAAGAAGTGCCACAAATCCACATTGGGGTAGATTGTACCAATGGCAAGTGGTTGTTTTCCATACAAGATAATGGTATTGGTATGGAGACCCAGTATTTGGAACGAATTTTTATTATTTTTCAACGGTTGCACAGTAAAACAGAGTATCCAGGCACAGGCATTGGTTTGGCAGTTTGCAAAAAAATAGTAGAACGACATGGAGGCCATCTCCGGGTCGAATCGCAGCCAGATCATGGTTCAACCTTTTACTTCACACTTCCCCAGACAGCAGGTAACTTATGATGAATTCGTCTACTATCAGCCGTGACATGGAAGTCTTATTGGTCGAAGATAACCTGGGCGATGTTGAATTAACCAAGTTAGCGTTAGAAGAAAGCCAGCTATCTGTCCACCTGAGCGTAGTTGGAGATGGTGCTGCGGCTATGGATTTTCTGCACCATCAAAAAAAGAAATATGCTAACGCACCCAATCCAGACTTGATTTTGCTCGATCTAAACCTACCGAAAAAGAGTGGGCATGAAGTCTTAGCCGCGATCAAAACCGATGAATTGCTGAGGCGAATTCCAGTGATAGTTCTGACCACTTCCCAGGCAGAGGAAGATATCATCAAAGCCTATAACTTTTATGCTAGTGGCTATATTTCTAAACCCGCTCGCTTCGATCAGTTTGTGAAAGTTATCCAGTCGATCGAAGACTTTTGGTTCACCACCGTAAGACTACCCCCCGTATAGGTTTTATGATTCATCATCCCATCAAAATTCTGCTGATTGAAGACAATCCTGGGGATGTGTTACTCCTCCAAGAAACTTTGTCAGAGATTACCTTTGTTGAATTGGAATTGGTGCATGTCGATCGACTGAAAAATGCCCTGAAAAAATTGAGTTCAGAAGATTTTGATGTAATTCTTTTGGATTTGGTGCTGCCAGATAGCAATGGACTGGATACTTTTATTCAAATTCAAGAACAGACTCCTGCTACCCCCATTGTAGTGCTGACTGGAATGGCCGATGAAACGCTGGCGATCAGCGCGATGAAGGCCGGTGCTCAAGATTATTTAGTGAAAGGCCAAGTGAGTGGCAGCGATTTATTGTTACGCTCCATGCGCTATGCGATCGAACGGAAAAGAATCGAAGCAACTTTACAGCAACGCGAACAAGAATTTAGAACCCTAGCCGAGAATGCCCCCGATATTATTGCTCGCTTTGATAAAAATTTGCGGTTTCTCTATGTAAATTCGGTAGCTGGAGAGACAGCCGGTTTAGCAGCTCCCAATTTTCTGGGGAAGACATCTGGTGAAATGGGACTACCAGAGGCTCTATTTATCGGCTGGGAAACAGCTTTACAAAGAGTCCTAAGTACTAAAACCCCCGCATCGATCGAATTCGAGGTGGTGAAGCCAGATGAGGTGAACTATTATCAGGCCAGATTTGTACCAGAATTCGCCTGGGATGGCTCCATTGAGTCGGTCTTGGCAGTGGCTAGAGATATTAGTGATGTCAAAATAGCCGAACAAAAAATTCGTGAACAAGCAGCACTCATTGAGATTTCTCCAGATGCCATTATAGTTCGCGATTTAGCAGGCCGTTTCTTACTCTGGAATCAAGGTGCCGAAAAAATTTATGGTTGGCAAGCTAACGAAATTCTTGGAAAGAATTCAGATGAACTATTATTTCGGCAACAACTATCTCAACTGACCACTCCCCTCCAACAAGTTATCGAGACTGGGGAGTGGCGGGGCGAATTGAGTAAAATCACTAAATCTGGCCAAGAAATTCAGGTCAGCAGTCGCTGGAAATTATTGCTGAACCAAGCTGGCGAACCCGATGCTATTCTCACAATTGATCGAGACATTACCGAACAAAAGCAAATGGCCACCCAATTACTGCGTGCCCAGCGGTTGGAAAGCTTAGGTACCCTGGCTGGTGGTATTGCCCATGATCTAAACAATATTTTGACTCCTATTCTAGCTATTTCTCAACTATTGCCCCAGAAACTTTCTCCGGTAAATGAGCAGAACCAGAAACTGCTAAAAATGCTAGAAGATAGCTCTAGGCGTGGTGCTTATATGGTCAAACAAATTCTCACCTTTGCCCGAGGTTTAGATGGTGAGATGGTTCCCTTGCAAATCAAACATGTTCTAGCAGAGCTAGAATCAATGATCAAGAGTACTTTTCCCAAATCTATTGAGATTAATCTTAATCTTGTGACCAGGGAACTCTGGCTGGTTTCGGCAAATGCCACGCACTTACATCAGGTGTTTATGAATTTTTGCGTTAATGCCCGTGATGCGATGCCCAATGGCGGCATTTTAAGTATTTCTGCCGAAAATAAAGTTGTGGATGAAACTTATGCTCGGATGAATCTGGATGCCAAAGTAGGTTCTTATGTCGTGGTTACTTTTAAAGATACCGGCACGGGGATTGCCCCAGAACATATTGATCGCATTTTTGAGCCGTTTTTTACAACAAAAGCATTGGGTGAAGGTACAGGGCTGGGTCTTTCTACCACCATGGGAATTGTCAAAAATCATGGTGGATTTGTAACAGTAAGTAGTGAAATAAGTCTCGAAACTCAATTTCAGGTGTTTTTACCAGCGATCGATGTCACCACCGCTCCTGCTGAGGAAACCCCAGAATTGCCTCATGGCCAAGGGGAACTTATTTTGGTCGTGGATGATGAAATCAATATTCGAGAGATGCTAAAAATAATATTAGAGAGTTATAACTACAATGTAATCACGGCTTGTGATGGTGTTGATGCGATCGCGGTCTATGCGATCCATCAAGATGAGGTCAGGGTCGTATTGATCGATGTGATGATGCCATTGATGGATGGCACCACTGCTATCAAGGCATTGCAACGGTTCAATTTTCGTCATCAGCTAAAGATCATTGCTTGTAGTGGAGTCGTAGCTAGTAATAATCTGCTTGCTATGGCTGGTGTTAAAGCTTTTTTGCCGAAGCCGTTCACTACGGAGAATTTATTGATCACCTTGTCTAGAGTTCTTCAAGAAAAGTAGAAACACCACAACGATGAATTGCTGCTTACAATTCACTATCAGGTATTTCTTGTTTGGTATCGATAACTAGCCGCATGTTATCAATAACTAACTCTCGTAAATCTCGTGACAAAGGCAGGACGCTTTGAGCACCAAACCAGCGATCAAAGGTTTGGACATAAGCGGGCTTGCCTTTAATAAACCCTTGCATAAAGCGTACTAAAGAATAGTTAGCGGTATCAAGAAAAGTCGAATTATTTTCTGGCACCATACAGGCGATTCCTTCCTTCGATAATGGCGTATTCAGAATCTGAAAATCTTGGGTATTAGGTGTTCTTTGCTGCCAAGCTTCTAGCAAAATTCGATCGTCTGCAAATGCCGTGATTTTATTCTCTTGTAACAACTTATAGCCTTCTGCTCGGTCTTTTACTAATACAACCTTGACTGGGGGCTGTAAACGGCGCACAGCTTCCTCACCGGTTGTTCCGGGCATCACACCAATTTTTTGACCCGCCAAAGCAGCTATATCCCTGGCTTTATTACTTTTGCGAACCATCAGTTGGGTGCCGGTGGTGGCATAACTAACCGTAAAATCTACATCACGATTGCGCTCCCAAGTAAAACTAGCTGCATCACAGACAATATCTACTGCCCCGCTTTTTAACTTGGGAATTCGATCGGCAGGAGCAAGCGCAACTAACTCGATTTTTACTGGTCGCTTCAGTTGTTTTTCAAGCTGTTTTTGGATCAGGGTTAACATATCCACTGAGTATCCTGTTAATTGCCTCTTGTTGTTTTTGTAGGCAAAAGGAAATGCATCTTTGCTAGTACCCGCAGTCAAAACTCCTGTTTTTGCAACTTTGTCCATTACTGAACTGGCAAAAGCTGGGCTAGAAATAAGTAAAGTGCATAATGTACTGAGAGCTACAAAAGTTTTTTGGCAAAGCATAAGATAGTAAAATAGTTACATTGCACTATATCATATCATTCTAACATCCAAGATAGTTGTGGCCATTATGCTTTTTTAATACCTACTACTGACAATGAACGATAAAATAGCATGACTGCTAAAGCTTAAAACTTATGAATATTACACCTCATGATCCACTATCTAAGCTTACTCGTGCTGATTTAGAACGTCTTTCAGAACTACGTTCTAAACAGCCTGCTCGTTCTGCCACTGTAAAACGGGCTAGTCGTGGTGAAAGAATTGCCGACTTAGTAACCGAGATCGTTGGTTCATGGCGCTTCATCCTCATTCAAAGCTGCCTATTAGCTATTTGGATTAGCCTCAATGTTATTGCTTGGGTTACTCACTGGGATCCATATCCATTTATTTTACTCAACCTCGCTCTGAGCTTTCAGGCTGCTTATGCTACTCCTTTTATTTTAATGAGTCAAAATCGTCAATCTACGATTGATCGAGATAAAGCTCAACAAGATCTAGATTGCGACACTAAAGCAGAAATTGAAATTGAACTACTCCATGAGAAATTAGATTCTCTCCGGGAACAAGAAATCGCCGAACTAAGAAAGGCTATAGATCGGCAATATGAAATCATCCAAAGATTAGAAGGTTTATTAGCTCGAGAAATATCGGCAAATCACCCAAATGACGAAAAGCTGGATCCCATTAAATAATTTAAGAGCCTTATTCTTGCCTCAAATTTCAGCCTCTGCTAAACTTCAACAGCCGCCCGACTACTCACTCCATCAGTAGTGCGACCACTCATTTCACCTGGAAAAATGCGATAAATAGCGATTATTTCTGCTCGTCCCCAGGAATCAACCCAGGTGCGATTTACCGCTGGTGAAAGGGTAGGGTTCTGGGCTTTGATGATCCCCATTGCTCGATCGATATTTATCTGTTTAGTTAAACGCTGCGCTTGACCCATCACAATTACACTGCGCCAGTGCAGGGGATCGTTCACTACATGTTCAACCTGGAGACATATTTCGGGCATGACATCTATATCATGAGTTTTCATCCCCTCGGTGGTAAACAGATAAATATCTTGATCTTCGAGATAATAGTGCATCGGCATCACACAAGGTTTCCCCTCATGGATGAAGCCCAAATGGCCGTATCCTACTTCCCGAAGTAGATCGTATATTTCTGCAGAACTCATTTCATCAATATCTAACATAACTATTCCCCTCTTGTTTTTATTTAAAGATATTAATGGCCAATCATCTAGAGCGCATAGGCTAATTTTGGTTCATGCTGCCCATTGCCTCCCTCGATCGTGAGCTTATCGGGTTTGCAGCGCCTAATTTTAGCTTGGATTCCTTGAGCAGACTCATTCTCTAAATCTTCAATATACCCCCCCATGAGCCTTTCTGCTTCTTTGCTATTAGCGAACGGTCCAAAATAATAAAGGCAACTAGGTTGGCTTGTAGAAACCTCAATCCACCAAGCTCTGCCCCAAAAATGCAGAACATTAGTCCAGTATTCGGAAATTCTCGCTGGTATTTCTTCGGTTTGAAGAGCTTGATACTTGGAGCTGAAAAAGTTAGTGATAGATTTCATGCTTTTTGATCCTTGCATTATGAACGTGTATTTCATGAATATGAATATTCGTAGCTAGATTGATTGTGACTATTGCTCATTACCGGAAGCTGATCATTGATGGGGTAATTTACTTCTAGCTCTCCTGTTTGCAACCACTGCTCTAGCAGGGGAGGTGTTTGAACTTGTTGAAGATAAGCATGTAACTCTTGACCTTCCAGGATTTCTTGCTCTTGCAGTATCCCAGCCATCTGCCGTAACAACTGTTCGTTGTGAGCCAGAATTTCTTGAGCTGCATGGTGAGCATGATCAATCAGGTTTTTAATCCCTCGATCAATAGTTGCTTCTACTTGGGGACTGAGGGGGCGACGTGGGCTATAGCCACCCAGAAACTGGTTGGCAGATCGGTCGAAAGCCATTGGCCCAAGCTGTTTACTCATACCATAAATCGAAACATAGCGATCGGCTAAGTCAGTGGCTTTTTGAATGTCGTCACTAGCACCAGTAGAGACTTTACCCATAATTAACTCCTCTGCCGATCGACCACCCAAGAGGATGGCGATTTGTCCCCGCAGTTCATCTTCTACCATCAAAAACCGATCTTCTTGGGGCAGTTGCAAAGTATAACCCAATGCTGCCACTCCCCGAGGTACGATCGAGATTTTTTCGATCGACCCTGCTCCCGGCATGAGAGAACCAACGATTGCATGACCGACTTCGTGGTAGGCCACGGTTTCTTTTTCTAAATCATTTAAGACCCTCGATTTCTTCTCTAGCCCAGCCAAGAGGCGTTCGATCGCTTCCCCAAAATCTGCCATAGCTACAGATTCTTGATCGCGACGAGCGGCTAAAAGTGCAGCTTCATTAATCAAATTGGCCAAGTCGGCTCCAGCAAAACCGGGAGTTCGAGCAGCGATTTTCAACAGATCCACATCAGCAGCTAGTTTTACCTGGCGCACATGGACTAACAAAATTGCATGTCGCCCAATCTTATCAGGGCGATCAACTACGATCTGTCGATCGAAGCGACCGGGGCGTAGCAAGGCGGGATCTAATACCTCTGGGCGGTTAGTTGCCGAAAGCAAAATCACACCGGTATTAGCGGCGAAACCATCCATTTCTGATAGTAGTTGATTAAGGGTCTGTTCCCGTTCATCGTTACCACCCATAGAATTAACACTTGCTCTAGATTTACCCAAAGCATCCAACTCATCGATAAAGACAATACAGGGAGCCTGCTGTTTCGCTTGTTCAAATAGTCCCCTTACCCGAGCTGCACCCACACCCACAAACATTTCAATAAATTCTGAGCCAGAAATACTAAAAAATGGCACCCCGGCTTCCCCGGCGATCGCTTTGGCCAACAGGGTTTTACCGGTGCCTGGTGGGCCAACCAATAATACGCCTTTAGGAATTTTGGCTCCCAATTTGACATATTTTTCGGCATGTTTCAAAAAATCTACAATTTCTTGGAGCTCGGCTTTGGCTTCATCAATCCCGGCCACATCGTTAAAGGTTACGCCAGTATCACCCGCACTATAAGCCTTGGCATGACTATCACCAATACCGAGCATTCCTAAGCCACTGGCTCGATTACTGCCGGTGAATTTCGACCAAAGTATTAAAAATAACAACGGTATACCGACCCAACTTAAAATTGTCCATAAACCATTGAGCGGGCTTGGTACTGTAGCTGAGTGCTCGACTCGATTAGTGCGAAGAATTTGAGCAAGCCCAGGATCTTCTGGTAAGCGTCTGGTGATAAAAATACTTTTAGCTGGAGAATCTTTTGTTTCAACCGGTGTGCCTGGGGCTGTTTTTAGTTCGTAGCGAATTTCTTGATCATCAATTGTAGCTTTTGCTACGTCTCCAGCTTCTACTTGCTGGATAAATTCACTGTAAGACTTGCGAGCATAGTGTTCACTTGGCCAAGCTACCATTAATACTGCCCAGGCAATGAAGATTAATCCGGTGGGGATCGATGGATGTAATTTATCAGATTTACGGTTGTTGACGATCGGCATGTGGCAACCTTGGATACTGTGGGCGATAACCGTCACTATATAGAGTAAATCCAAGGAACTTGTGAGGAAATTAGATAGAATTACCAGATCGGATAATTTTAATGAGCAACCACAGCCCCAAAATGCTGGCAGTGCCAAATAAAATATTGCTGAGGAGCTGCAATTCTGAGGTTTGAGCATTGCTAGAAATAATTGCCGCTCCAATAATTAGCGATCCCACCACTGTACTAAAAGAACGCCGATTAGCACCATCGTTCAGACTGCGCTGGATTCCATCGAGATTTTGAATGGTGATATTAAGTTTGAGGGTTTCGGAGCTAAAACGATTTAGTAAAAAAGCCAACTGGCGCGGCGATTGCAACGAGAGCTGCTTCAGCTCTAAACCAGTACGCAGCAAAGACTGTACAAGATCATCGCCAATTAATTGTCGCTGAAACATATCAGTCATCAAGGGGCGCACTTCCTCAAAAACATTTACATTGGGGTTAAATTGTCGTCCGACTCCTTCTAAGTTAGCCAAGGATTTGGCAAATAAACCAATATTGCTTGGCCAACGCAGATTATTGCGCCGAGCTGCTTGCAGAATTTCATAGAAAGCCTGACTGGCATTCATATTCTGTAAACTAACATTATTGTACTTATGTAGCAGTCGATCGTAGTCCCATTCCAAGCGCGATAGATCTAATTCACCCATGGGTTCGGCTAGCTGTAAGGTAATCTGGGCACAGCGTTGAGCATCGTTGCTCACAATCGCCAAAATCATCTCTACCAAAGCAGCCTGGGTGCGCCGATCGAGGCTGCCCATCATGCCGCAATCTAAGACAGCTACCCGCCCATCGTTTAAATAAAACAAATTACCGGGATGGGGATCAGCGTGAAATAAGCCATCGACTAAATATTGCTGAAAAAATGATCGAAAACACAAGACTGTAATAGCTTTGCGTTCTGCCTCGATATCACCGCTATAGTCTTTGCCCGTCAACTTTGCCGACAAAATCGGTACGCCATCTAGCCATTCCATCACCAATAATTTTTTGGTAGATGACTGCCGATCAATTTCTGGCACCATGATTTTTTGGGGATCAAACCACTTGCCAGCCAAAAGATTTTTGCGGAGTGTTTCGGTGTAAGTTGCTTCTTGGGTGAAATCTAATTCTGCCTGTAAGGCCGTACTAAACTCTGCTGCCAAAGATACCAGATCATAACGTTTACCAAAGTCTGTCCCAGAAAGCAGTTCAGCCACCTGTTTAATGAGTCCAATATCTCTGTTTACTAATTGATCGATGCCGGGACGTTGGATCTTGACGGCGACTTGCCGACCGTCTTTCATAATTGCTCGATGGGTTTGGGCGATCAACCCAGCCGCCACCGGCTGATGCTCAATATCTTGAAAAACTTCAGAGAGATTGCGGTTTAATTGTTGACGCAAAATTATTTCGATCTCTGACCAATTCACTGGTGGCACATCAGATTGCAGGGTACTCAGCGCCGTAATATAGTCTGGGGGTAACAGGTCTGGCCTGGTACTGAGCAACTGACCAAGCTTGACATACACAGGCCCTAAATCAGTCAAAATACTGCGTAGAATCGCTGGTGGTGGGATATCAACTTGTTCACCGCCCCGCGATGTTTTGCCCAGGGTCAAAATCTGGCGCATGAAATCCCAGCCATGTTTTAGTAGTATTTCTGCTATTTCTCGCTGCCGAGAACTGTCGATTTTGATAATTGCGCGCATTCTGTGGCTCCAAATCGACTTTGCTGATGTACTGATTAATACTAGTTTAATTATCTTTCAGCAACAATTTTTGTAATAGATCGATTTGCTCACAAGTTTGTTGAAGCATTTCAAGGCTTGCTGTGTCTTGGATAACTGCCTGATCTTGTAAAGAGTGAACAGACTGATCGATCGCCGCTAAGGCCAATTGAATTTGATCCTGAACCGAGGATTTGGCTTGGTTATTATCGAGTCGATGCCGTTCAGCGGCTTTTAAGCTTTGTACCTGCTGACGCTCCATGACGTTAGTAATTCGGGAAATAATTTCTGGTCCCACTACCGGCTTATTCACAAAATCGTCAGCTCCGATCGCAAAAACCTGTTGAATTAAGTTTGTTTCTGAGTAAGCAGTAAGGAAAATAATTGGCAGATAAGACCAAACTTCATGATTACGAATCAATTTACATAACTCCAACCCACTCACGATTGGCATTTCTATATCTAAAATCACTAAGTCTGGCTTGGCCACCGGTAACACCTCCCAGATTTTTTGCGGATCAGATAGCGTAGTTACTCTTAAGCCCCAAGGAATTAGCAGTGCTTGTAAAATAGCCAGGATTTTTAAATCATCATCAACCACCAATATATGAGTCTGACTAGATTCTGCTACCTCGATCGCTCCTGAGATCGCATTCATAATATCAGCGGTACTAGTGGGATCAATAATAATATAAGTCCCTAACTGATGCACTTTTTGGTTTAAACTATCGAAATCAGTCAGAGCAATTACTGGTACTGGCGGAACTTGTTTATTCACATCTACCAATAATCTTAATACCTCCTCTGTCTCGGCAACTGCTGCCAATAGAATACTGCGAGTGTGATGGCTTTGTAGTTGTGACCTAGCCATAGCGATCGTGGGTACGATTTGTACCGACCAAGCTCGTTCACCAGCCATTGATTGGATGGCTAAATTGAGATCTGGATCTGCTGATATCAAAAGAATATCTATAGCATTATCTGGCTCAAAGCTATGTAGATCGCTGATTGCCATTGGTTGCTCTAGTGCTTCGCGTAGAGCTGTTACCAATGAAAATAGCCATTGACCCTGTTCGGCAGTCAAATCTTGATTGCCACTTAGCAATTTTTCAATTTGGCGCGCCAATTCAGAACTGAGCGAAAAGCCAAATGTCCCTAAAGAACCAGCCAAGGAATGGGCAATATTTTGTCCGATCGCCTGCCAATCGGACTGGAGATCTTGGCTCAAAAATCGCATGGCAAGTTGTTCTAACACGGCAACTTGCTCATAAACTTGTCCCTTGAATTTTTCCCAGGCATCGGTCAGCAGCGCTGTGGTTGGAGGAATTACTGGTTTTAGTCGATAACCAATGCCATAAACTGTCTCAATAAAATCTGCGGCGGCTCCGGCTTTTTTGAGCTTTTGACGTAAGCCTTTAACGTGGGTACGAATCGCTTCTTCTCCTGGTGTGCCATCGTAAGACCAAAGATGATCTAAAATCGCACTACAGCTAAAGACCCGCTTGCTGTTGCGTAGAAACAATTCTAGCAAAGCATACTCTTTGGGAGTGACGGGCACAATCTGATCGGCAAATGTCACGGTAGCGCTTACCGGATCAAGTTGCAGGTGACTCCAGACCAAAATTGGTGTGGAGGTCGCATTACTACGACGCAGCAATGCCCGAATCCGAGCCATTAATTCATCGGGATCAAAAGGTTTCCCCAAATAATCATCGGCTCCAGCATCTAGACCCCTGGTGCGATCGGCAGGAGAATCCAGAGCAGTAAGCAACAAAATCGGCACGCCATTGCCTTTGGCCCGGATCTCTTGACATACACTTACTCCGTCTTTTTTAGGTAAGCTAACATCCATTAAAATCATGTCGTATTCGTAGGCAGCACTCAACTCTAAGCCCGTCTGTCCATCACTTGCCAAGTCTACAGCGTACTTATGGGCTGCTAAAATAGTCTCGATGAGTGAAGAAATAGTAGGATCATCCTCAACCACCAGAATTTTCATAGGCCATTCTACTAGAAACTACCTTTTGATCGTGACACAGAAGGTTCCCATTGGGAAGAAGACGATGTTACAGATTAAAACAAATCTAAGTCTCTGTCACCGCTCACGAGTTCCTCAACTTATCTTATTACAGTGGACAGTAGACAGTGGACAATTGAAAATTGAACAACTATCAATTGTCCACTGTCCACTATCAACAGGAGAATATTATCGTGTCTCTAATTAAAGAAGCGCCCTGGAGTCCGGCGATCGAGCTACAAGAAACTGAGGCAGAACTACTGCTCAAGGTGCAGTTACCAGGAATCAATCCAGAAGAATTAGATATTCAGGTGAGCGAGAATGCCGTTTTTCTTTCTGGTGAGCACCATGAACAGAACAAGATTAATGAGCAGGGGATTTTTAAATCTGAGTTTCACTATGGTCAATTTAAACGGGTGATCCCCCTACACACCGCCATTCAACGGGAATGTGTGAAAGCAGAAATGGTCGCAGGTCTATTGACTGTAACCATGCTCAAAGCTAATCCGGCTCTACCTAATTTAGTCAAAGTACCAGTGATAATTAGTGATAAATCTTTAGCGATGCCTGGGGTCAAGGAAAAAAATGGCTAGAATAGCTCAGTATGGCAAAAGAACCCTTCTGCCTCTAATATTAGGGGTGGAAAGAATTTTAATTGACGAATTCGCATGGCCACTCCCAACCTGATCCAGAATTTACCAAGTTTGGCCTCGATTATCGATCGACAGCCATTGACGGTAGATCCTGACATGCGGTTAGTGGAAGTCATTGCTTTGATGAGTCAAGCCAAAGGACGCAGATGCTTGTTACCCAATTCCAATCCTTTGCTTAAAAGCGCAGATGATCTTGATGATCGTTCACGAAGTGTCTCCGGAGGAGAATCGCCAGAACTGGAAATATCGATTAATACCCCTCATAGCTCAGTTTTAGTTTTAGTGGCCGATCAACTGGTGGGCATTTTTACCGAGCGCGACCTAGTCAGATTAACTGCTAGTCAACGAAATCTAGAGAACATCACAGTATCGGAGGTAATGACCAGCGCCCCATTTACCCTGGTATTAGCAGATCACCACACGGTGATGAATGTTTTAAGCATTTTTCAACAACACCAAATTAGGTTGTTACCGCTTCTTGATGAAGATGACAAGCTGATTGGAATTGTGACTCCCGAACATATTCGTCAAATTTTGCAGCCGGTTAATCTCTTAAAATTCAGATCTGTCGCGGAAGGGATGACCTCCGAGGTAATTACCGCGACTTTAAACACATCTACTTTGCGCATAGCGCAGATTATGACTGAGCAGCAAGTAAGCTCAATAGTTATTTTAGATGAACAACAACTAGCAGTGGGCATAGTTACAGAACAAGATATTGTGCAATTCCAAGTCTTGGAACTCGACTTGAACCAATTATTAGCACAGTCGGTAATGAGTAGCCCCTTGTTTTGCTTGCAGCCCACAGATTCGCTGTGGTCAGCACAACAGATGATGCAAGCCAAAAACATTCGACGGTTGGTAATTACCAACGAGCAGGGTACGCTACAGGGGATTTTAACTCAGTCAAATCTACTGCAATTACTCGACCCATTAGAAATGCTCTGCCTAGTCGAAAAATTACAAGAGGCAATGTTCCAAAGAACGGCAGAGCTAGAGCAGAGTAATCGAGAATTGCGCTTAGAAGTAATCAGACGACAGCAAATTGAGACCGATTTAGAGCAGCGAGTTGCGGGGCGAACCACCGAATTAGCTGTGCGCACTCAAGAACTACAATCGGAAGTCGATAAGTATCAATTTCAAAAATATGCTTTGGATCGATCGGCAATTGTCGCCGTCACCGATCAGCATGGCGTGATCACTTATGTAAACGAACAGTTCTGCCAGATTTCTCAGTATTCCACTGATGAACTGATCGGAAAAACCCACCGCCTAATCAACTCTGGGTACCACTTACCAGAATTTTTCCAACAGCTATGGTCAGATATCTCTAGCGGCCAAGTCTGGCGTGGTGAAGTTAAAAATAGAGCTAAAGATGGTAGTTATTATTGGGTAGCTACTACGATTGTGCCATTTTTGGATGATCACGGTCAGCCAACTCAGTATTTATCGATTCGCTTTGATATCACCGATCGCAAAGCTTCAGAGCAAAAAATTCAGGAACAAGCTGCCTTGCTAGATATCGCAACCGATGCGATCGTGGTGCGCGATTTAAAACATCAAATTCAATTCTGGAACAAAGGTGCAGAATCTATTTATGGGTGGTCAGCAGCAGAAGCGATCGGACAGTCTACTAGCCAGCTTTTTTATCGGCAGGCTTCACTGCAACCATTAGTAGCAGAGGCTTTAGACACAGTAACTGCAACAGGGTCATGGCAAGGAGAGCTACATAAAATCACTAAAACTGGTCAAAATGTAGTAATTCAAAGTCGTTGGACTTTAGTTCGTGACGAGGCCGGTCATCCTCGATCGATTCTCAGCGTTGATACTGATATAACTGATAAACAAATGTTGCAGCAGCAGTTTCTGCGCGCTCAACGGCTGGAAAGCTTGGGCACATTAGCTAGTGGCATTGCCCATGATTTGAACAATGTTCTTACCCCAATTATGGGCGCAGCCCAGCTTTTGCCTCATACCCTGAAAAATTTAGATGAACGCAATCAACGACTGTTAAACATGTTGGTTGATAGCTCTAAGCGCGGTAGTAATTTAGTTAAGCAAATTCTGACTTTTGCACGCGGGGTAGATGGGACACGCACAGTACTACAAGTGCAGCATATTTTAACTGAAATTATCAGTGTGGCAAGACAAACTTTTCCGCGATCGATTGACATTAGCTTGGATGTGCCCAGACAGGAGCTGTGGTTAATCAGTGCCGATGCCACCCAAATTCATCAGGTGTTGATGAATTTGTTTGTGAATGCCCGAGATGCGATGCCTGATGGTGGGCAAATCTCGGTTGTAATCGACAATATCGTGATCAACGAAACTTACGTCAAGCTGCATCTGCAACCAACGATCGGGTCTTATGTCGTAATTACCATTGGTGATACGGGAGTAGGGATGAGTAGTGAAATGCTCGATCGCATCTTTGATCCATTCTTTACCACCAAAGAAACCGGCACAGGATTGGGTCTATCCACGGTCATAGGTATTGTGAAGGCTCATGGAGGATCAATCAATGTTTATAGTGAAGTGGGACGAGGCAGTTGCTTTAAAATATATTTACCGGCTGTAGATAGCCCAGAAGCCGAAGCTCAGCTATCAGTCAGCGAATTGTACGATGGCCACAAGAAAACGGTATTAGTTGTAGACGATGAAATAGCTGTCCGCGCCATCACCAAGGAATCTTTACAGGCATATAACTACAGTGTGCTAGAAGCGATCGATGGAATAGAGGCGATCGCTATCTATGCCAAAAACCACGAGAAAATCGATGTGGTATTAATAGATATGATGATGCCTAACTTAGATACTCCCTCAACCATCAGGGCTTTGCGTCGCATTGAACCATTGGTGAAAGTTGTGGCCATGAGTGGTTTGGCTACAAATCAAGAGGTAGTCAAAAGTTCTGGAGTCAGTGATTTTTTGACTAAGCCATTTACGACTGAAGATATGTTGCAAATGTTAGAAAATATTCTCGAAGAGTGACTATGAACAGAAGTCCGACTTCTGACCCGCAGTCGCAAACAAAGAAGTCGGACTTCTTTTCATAGAGTTAAATGAGTCGGCAAACCATCAATGCTGGTCTGATTTTTTTGTATTTGATATTCTCTCACTCCCTCAATGCCCTTTTTGGCTGCCCAGTCTGATAAAGTCGATCGCTCTTGTTGTTGTTCAAACATCGGCACCCCAAAACCGCAGGAAGTCTGCACCGATTCGATATTTACCACGATAATTTGTCGTTGACCAGGATAATCCACAAACTTACCGCCATCCCAAATTTCTGGCCATTTTGGGGTATCCGGACTCACCACTTCACCCTGACCATAAAGACGCAGAATTAGAGGATTTTGGTCGAAACTACAAAACATCACTGTGATTCGGCCATTTTGATGCAGGTGAGCCGCTGTTTCGTTCCCGCTGCCAGTGAGGTCAAGGTAAGCCACTTGCCGATGATTCAGGCAGCGAAAGGTATCCATACCTTTGGGAGACAGATTAATGCGCCCCTCGGTAGGAGCGCTGGCCGTAAAGAAAATTTGCTGTCGATCGATGAATTCACATAACTGATCATCTAATTCCGAATAAAACTTTGCCATCTGTGTCACCCCTAACTGCAATAAGTAGCTAGGAATAATCATCGTGCCTTTTGATCGCTCCGTCAACTTCAATGAATTTAGGCCAGAAATCCGACTTCTGACCCGCAGCAAGCACCTTAGAAGTCGGACTTCTGCTCAAGATTCCGTTAACCCTGCGGTGGCATCACGACTTTCTTAGCCAAGCCCAGTTTTTGTAGACCCTGAATCACCCACCAAGTAGTGTCAATTTCCCACCAAGTCCGACCGGCCGGAGCCACATTGGGATGAGCGTGGTGATTATTGTGCCAGCCTTCGCCGTAGGTCAATAATGCAGTCCACCAAAGATTGCGAGAATTATCGCCAGTTTCCTCAAAAGAACGATAGCCAGTAATATGCGAAGCTGAATTAATTAACCAAGTAGTGTGCCAAAGAATTACTGCTCTTAGGAATACACCATAAATCACAAAAGACCAACCACCCACTGCATACAAAGCCAATGCCACAGGCAACTGCAAGAGCAAAAAGTATTTATCTAACCAGCGATAAAAAGCATCTTTAGCTAGATCTGGTGCCCACCGACGATATAAGTTGGGGTCAAAAGATTCGGCGGTAGGATAAAGAATCCAGAGCATGTGGCTCCACCAAAAACCGCGCTTAGCCGAGTAGGGGTCTTTGTCCCAATCTTCGGTATGTAAATGGTGCTGACGATGACCGCCCACCCAAAATACTGGGCCACCTTGCATTGCTAAAGCCCCAAGGAGAGCGATCGAATATTCCAGCCACTTGGGTACCTGGAAACTGCGGTGAGTCAGCAACCTATGATATCCCAGACAGATTCCAATGCCACCAAACAACCAATGCAGCAATACCATTGTGCCTAATGCCGACCAAGAGAAAAACCATGGTGCTAACAGGGCAGCGGCATGAATGGAGCCAAAGAAGAAAACGTTTATCCAGGACAAACCGAGGCTCCAATGGGCAGACTTTTGGATTGATTTAGAGGTCATAAAAATTAGCTATGAATTGGGTATTCTGAAGCAACCTGAGACATCTCTGCTCAAAACGCTCTATGATTAGAAGCAGATGCAAGTGTCACTTACATCCCCAGTCTAACAAGACTTTTTCAAATGTGCAAGTACCACTTGCATTTTACGGCATTTTTATGGCAACTCCTCGAAATCCTACTCGTCAACGTTTAGTTAATGCGGCTTTGGAGCTTTTTGCTCAACAGGGCATCACCGAAACCACCACCAAACAAATTGCTGAACAGGCCGAAGTTAACGAGGTTACGTTGTTTCGGCAGTTTGGCAACAAGCAGGGTTTGATTTTGGCGGTAATGGAAGAAGCAGAGATTTTTGATCAGCTAGCGGCTTCTTTAGGAGAGCAGGTTGATAAAACCCGTCCACCAGCCCAAACTATCACCAAATATGCCCAGTCTTACTTAAGTTTGTTAGATGCTGTGCCAGAAATGCTGCGATCGATTATTGGTGAAGGGGGCAAGTACCCGATCGAAAACCGGGAAGCTTTAGGTCGGGGTATTAATCGTGCCCATCGATCGGCGGCGGACTATTTGGGGGCGATTGGTGCGCCATTAAACAACGATCGCTTGGTCAGTATGATTAATAGCGCTTTGTTGGGCTACGCAGTGCTGGAATCTGCTACAGAGTTTCATGGCCTATGGCCGAGTCGAGAGAGGTTTATTGATAATTTAGTGCAGTTGGTTTTGAGTCAACCGTTGGAAAGTAATCCAGAGATTTTAATGCGAATTGCCGATCTACCAGCGGCCTTAGTACATAATATTTTTCAGCGTGCCCAGAAAAAAGGAGCGCGAGAATTGGCTTTAGTCTATCTGTTATTTGGGGCTGGGGTAAGTCCGGCGGAGATTGTTGGTTTGGAGCGGGTGCATTATTTAAGCGATCGAGATGCCCAGTTTTTGCAAATTACTCAGGGGGCAGTACGCCAGGTGCCAGTAAATCAATGGATTATGGGCAAACGCCATGGTTCTTACCAAAAAAATCCGTTGACTCAATATTTAAAAGGTCGTAAAGATAGTTTAGGATATTTGTTGCTGGGGTCAAATCAGGAACCAATTATGCTCGTCGAAATCCAAGAGATTTGGCGGGATCTAACTATAGATTTGTTAGGGTTAGATGGCCAGGTGGTGTCGATCGAGCAAGCTCAACAGACTTGGTGTGTAGAAATGCTATTGCGAGGCATTAGTTTGACAGATATGCAGATTTTAACCGGGCTGTCGATCGAGCAATTAGCTCCCTACGGCCAAAGAGCCAAAGCCAAGGCCGTACTAGAACAAGGTTTATCGTTAGATAAACCAAAATAAATGCGGGAAAGGGATGCAAAAATCAATTAATCATTTTTATTGCTGGCAGCATCAGTTCAACAAGTATAATAATGTATTCTGTTCAAAATTTGCTCTTCCCAGTGTCATGACTGAAATCAACGGGACGATCGCCCAGGTAGTACACGAAAATAGCACCGATCACTATGTAGTGATCCAGATGGCCAGCGAAGATTTCAGCACATTCAAAGCCGTAGGAGTCATGCCAGCACCGCAAAAAGACCTAGATGTTACTCTGTATGGTGACTGGCGTAAGCATCCCACCTATGGCGATCAATTTAACTTCACCAGCTACCGCATTGCTGAACCTGTAGGGCGCGAATCAGTGATCGGCTTTTTGGTAACACTGCAAGGCATCGGCAAAAGAATGGCTGCGCGGATTGTTGATCATTTTGGTGATGGCACCTTTCAGATTCTGGAACAGGAACCAGAAAGAATGCTGGAAGTTAACGGCATCAACAGTAACAAGCTAGAGAAAATGTTGCAGTCGTACAGCGAAAGTCGCAAACTGCAAAATCTGATCGCCTTCCTAGCCGGTTTAGGGATCACCGCCACTTATGCGGGCAAAATCTACCGGGAATTTGGTGATGAATCGATCAACACTATCAAAAGAGATCCATATTTGTTGATCGAACGAGTACGAAGCTTTGGCTTTAAACGCGCCGATGATATTGCCCTGAAAACCGGAATTCCGATCGACAGCGCCATTCGTTATCAATCAGCGATCGCCGACACCCTCCGCCAAGCCGCCAAACAACAAGGACATTGTTTCTTACCCCAAGCAGCCCTGATTCGCAGTTGCGCTGACTTACTCCGTTTACCTGGTCATCATCCCCAAGCCCCAGCAATCATTGCACACATCCAAGCTCTATGTGCTCCTAACGCCCCCGATCGCCGCCGACTAGTGGTAGAAGACACCGATGTTTATTTATGCCGCGCCCACCAAGCCGAATATCGTTTGGCCGAGAATCTTCAAAGCTTATGTGGCACATTTAAAGTCAAAACCGATATCGGCGAATGGATTGCCAAGTATGAAGCCGATAACAATATTGAGTTAGCAACGGGACAAAAAGAGGCTTTGACCAACGCCGTGACCCAAGGCGTAACTATTATGACTGGGGGTGCTGGGGTGGGTAAAACAGCGACGGCTAAAGCGATTATTGAATTTTGGCTAGATCATGACCAGCGAGTGGTAGCCTGTGCTCCTACTGGCAAAGCAGCGTTACGCATCCAAGAAAGCACTGGTTTAGAAGCTCAGACAATTCATCGGTTACTAGGCTGGATGGGGACTGGGTTTAGTCACAATAGTCGTTATCCTTTAGAAGGCGATTGTTTTATTATTGACGAAGCTTCGATGTTAGATTTAGCGATCGCCGATGCCCTAGTTGCCGCTATTCCTCTCTCTGCCCAGGTGTTGTTTATTGGTGATGTGAATCAATTGCCCTCGATCGCTGCTGGCAACGTGTTGCGCGACATGATTCAATCAGGGATTTTTCCGGTGGCCAAGCTTACAGAAGTATTTCGCCAAGCAGCGGCTTCTAAAATTACTCAATGCTCTTATGCGGTGAATGATGGCCAGATGCCAGGAATAGAAGTTGTGACCAAGGCCACTGAGCAGTTTGAGAGCGACTGTGTATGGATTAAGTGTAATGCCAACATTATTCCTAAGGCAACGGAGTGGCTACTGCAAGAAAAGTTGCCAGAGTTGGGTTATCGGCAAGCTGATATTCAGTATTTAGCACCGATGCACAAGTCGGATAGTGGCAATATTGCGATCAATCAATTGGTGCAAGATTTCTGGAATCCGGTGCAGCCCAATAAGCGGAAAATCAAGCAGTTTCGGGTGGGCGATCGAGTAATTCAGACCAGCAATGACTATAATCAGTTGGTATTTAATGGTGATATTGGCACTATTGAATCGATCGGCTCGAAAGACGAAGAAACTATCACTCAAATTCGTTACCCTGATTGGCAAGAACCCCAGGGCAAGTTGATTGATTACAGTGTGGCGCAGTTAGATAATGTGATGCTGGCCTATTCGATTACAATTCACAAAAGCCAGGGTTCGGAGTTTCCGGTGGTGGTAATTCCGTTGAGTACTGAGCACAATATGATGCTGCAACGGAATTTGTTGTATACGGCAATTACGCGGGGGCGACGGTTGGTGGTGTTGGTGGGGGAGGAGCGGGCAATGCAACAGGCGGTGAATACGGTGCGATCGACACGGCGACATACGCGCTTGCAGGAACGTTTGCAATCTTATAGATCAATTTAGCCGAATTCTAATTGATAGAGATGGTTTAAAAAGCAAGCTAAATGCTGATGAGGCTTGCCTTCTTGGTGGGCATAGACTTTTCGCCCGATCTCTAGGGAAATATCGTCTCGAAACGATCGCCATTCTTCTTCGTAGTTATTTGTTACTGATTCGTTGGCTGGATGAATGCGTTCCCAGTATGGTTTGACTTTGCGGACTGCGAGCAATGCGTAAATGAGTTGACTGGCTTGGGCAATGTCGCTGATTACTTTTGACCATTCGGTTTGCCAAGATTGTTGCAAATTCTGTGGAGTTGCAAGATTCAGGGTGTTGCAGTGACTTATTCTGGCAGCAGCGCGATTCCAGTGGGTTTTAAGGTCTTGATCATGTTGGATGTCTTTGATCATCTCTTGGTATATTTGGTTTAAAGATAGGGCTTTGTTTTGGTAGGCGCATTTGGGGTGGTGGGTGAGGTCTGCTAAGTGATCGAAGAATTCTTGAAGTTCGGGAGCCAAAAAATAGGCTTCTTTGTGGATGAAGCCGGTGAACCAGATTTTGTGTTGGGGTAGTCGATCGACATTAACCTCTTGGTGGGTAAATAAATCCCTAAAAGCCTCATCGATACTAGCAAATGCATAATTTTCTAGCGGCTGAGATTGCAGGTCAATATCTAGGAGCGCAAAGACTTTATCTGGATTAAGCCGTGAGATTGATAAATTCTGGGAATGAACCTTGGCAATGGTTTGATAAGTTTTAATTACATCAGAGCGACCACCCGAATTAAAAAACATGGGTGTTTTATTTTTCCAACGGTAGGGCAAGCAGGCTTTGTAAAAATTAGCATCAGGTAACTCACTATTTTTGCCGTAGGATGAAGGTGAGAATCGACCAAGTGCAGGAATTTCACCTTCGCATAGAATGATAATGCGATTGGCAATTCGAGGGGATTGAATGATGTTGAGGCAGTGCTTTTCGATATCCATGATTATTATTGAGCGGCCTTTGCATCTACTTTCGATAGATTTGGTTCGATTTCTTTAACATGGGAAGGACTCAAAGCACTGCATACATCATAAGAATGCGTTGCCAAAATATATTGATTGGTTGGTTCCCATTCTTCCAAGTTGCGAACGATTTGATATTGCCAATCTGGATGTAAGGCGATCTCTATCTCATCTATTAAAACAATGGAGTTTTTGATTTTGCTGGTTTTCAACCAAACGTACAACGATAGCTGTCGAAGTTCACCATGGCTTAAATCAGCCGGACTTAGTTCTATCTCTAAGCCGTCATTATTCTTCTGTTTAATAACTATTCGAGACATGTCTTCAGACGGCTGGATAGTTTTGCCGTGCAAAAAATCTTTTAAATCATTAAGAAGTAGTTTAAATTCATTCCCATATTCACCGCCACTTTTAAGAGCTTGTAATCTATCATTATTAAAGGCTATTTTGAAAGCATTAAGCAGAATTTTTACTGAAGATAGCTCAAAAAGAAAAAGATTACTAATGACTTTTTGTTTCTGCTCTAAAATAGTATAGTATTTACTAGAGCTTTCAAACAGTGAACTCAATTCTTCTGGAGAGAGAAACTGAAAAACTTGACTACTGGGGGCAGCCATAGAAATGCTTTCGGATACTTTAGCTAAATCAAGGTACTCCTCATCACTAGAAAACTTGTATATTAAGCATGTATTCTGACTACTATGAACAACTCGAATTTTTTTAGCCAAGAGTATTGCATTGAAATCCGAAAGGAAGGTATTTAATAACTTTATCTCCTCTTTTAATCGCTCCTTTTCTCGATCATGTATACTTTGGCCTCTTTCTGATGTGCTTCTTAGTTGAGAAAGTATATTCCTTGAATAGTTAGAGGATTTTATATTTAGACTTTTTGTGGGGTCAATCATTTGTGAAGACACTCCATCTATGCCCACTGACTTTTCTAACTCAACAGATAACTTTTTCAGCTCTTCAATATAATCACTAATTCCATTGATTCCACGGCTTTTAAATATATTAAATTGATTTTTATTGATAATAGTGTTTAAATTATGCAAATAGCTATCGCGCAGTATATCATACGTACTTAGTTCTATCTCCAGCTCGATCTTTTTCCCATCATCTATCAATGTAATAGTTGAAAAATCAGAGCTGCAAACAGAACTATCTAAGTGAGAGTTTTCCAATAAATTTCTAATAAGCTCTTCACTTTCTTTCCCATGGCAGCCTTTTAAAAGCACAAAAACTAACTGTAAAAATGTACTTTTACCAGCACCATTTTGGCTAGCTAATGGGAAAGTTTGCAATATATGATAGTCCTCAAAAGTAATATCAATATCTTTGAGAACTCGGAAGTTGGGGATTTGAACTCTTTGGAGACGCATAATACCTACGGGCTAGAATAGATTTAGAACGAACTTAGCTACTTTTACTCTTCCTCTAATCTATTTCGTAATTGTTGCAACGCTACCTTTGCTAACACACTAATCACTGGTAAAGGATCTTGGAGCGCTGCCTCTAAGAAAGGAATAGTTTCAGCATTGCCTGCTTTACCCAAAGAGCTAACCGCAGCCTTGCGTACATCTACATCG